>JAJRVA010000054.1 GCA_024277485.1 Deltaproteobacteria bacterium
GACAAGGATGTCGACGGCTTTCACCCCGTCAATGTCGGTAAGATGATGGTCGGCGAACAGTGTTTCCTTCCCTGCACCCCCCATGGTGTCATAGAGTTGATTCAACGCTCGGGTACCGAGACAAGCGGAGCCGAGGTCGTTGTCGTCGGCCGTTCAAATATTGTCGGCAAACCGGTCGCCAACCTGATGCTCCAGAAGCGTGAAGGGGGCAATGCTACGGTAACCCTCTGCCATACCCGCACAAAGGACATGGATTTTCATACCAAACGTGCCGACATATTAATAGTTGCGGCAGGTGTTCCCAACATGATCAAGGCGGACCAGGTGAAAGAGGGTGTTGTTGTCATCGATGTCGGTGTAAACCGTATCGGCAAGTCGGAAAGCGGCAAGGCAATTTTAGCCGGTGATGTTGATTTTGAGTCGGTCAAGGAAAAAGCGGCTGCGATCACACCTGTTCCGGGTGGTGTCGGCCCCATGACCATCACCATGCTCATGAAAAATACGGTCCAGTCGGCCAGGCAGCATGCCGGACTGGCGTAATGTAGTATCTTGAAAACAGATAACCTGTACCCGCCTTACCGGATACCGGTTTAATTCTCTGACCACAGCTTAGGAGGCTTTATTATGGCCAAGTCATCTGGATGCGACAAATGTAACGAGATAACAGGCGCATCAACCATTGATCTGCTGAACCAGGATCTGGCCAAGCAGGTAAGAACAGCCTATGACCGGCTGGAAGACCGCGGCATGTCTGCCTGTCTTTTCGGTTCCGGAGGGACCTGCTGCAAGATCTGCAACATGGGCCCATGCCAGATAATTGATGGCGTGGATCAGATGTTAGGCGTCTGCGGAGCCACAGCCGATACGGTGGTGGCAAGGAACTTTGCCCGTGTAATCGCCGCCGGGACCGCATCACATACAGACCATGCCCGCGAAATGGTACGCGGTTTTATCGCCACGGCCAAGGGCGAAACGCCGCACGAGATCAGGGATGTGGACAAACTGCACAAGATGGCGACCCTGTTCGGTATCGAAACAGAGGGCAGGGACAAGAACGAGATAGCCATTGAGCTGGGCGAAAAGGCTCTGGCGGAGTTCGGCCAGCAGGAGGGGACGCTGACGTTCCTGAAACGGGCCCCGAAAAAGCAGCAGGAGATCTGGAAAAAGCTGGGGGTTGAGCCGCGCGGTATAGACCGCGAGGTGGTTGAGATGATGCACCGCACCCACATGGGCGTGGACCAGGAGTACAAAAATATCATGCTGCAGGGGGCCAGATGCGCGCTTGCCGACGGCTGGGGATCATCCATGCTGTCAACCGAACTGACCGACATCATGTTCGGCACCCCGGTACCCAAGCGCGCCATTGTTGATCTGGGCTGTCTCAAGGAGGACCACGTCAACATTACCGTGCACGGCCATGAACCCCTGCTTGCCGAATCACTCTGCCTGGCCGCGGAACAGGAAGATATCCTGGAGATGGCAAAAAAGGTCGGCGCCAAGGGCATCAACCTGGCCGGGGTCTGCTGTACCGGCAATGAGATACTCATGCGCCGCGGCATTCCGGTGGCAGGGTCATTTATCCAGCAGGAGATGGTTCTTGCAACCGGCGCAGTCGAGGCCATGGTGGTCGACGTTCAGTGTGTCATGCAGTCGGTGGCCCAGGTCGTCAAGGAGATGCATACCGATATTATCACGACCAACTACCGGGCCAAGATGCCGGATGCTGTGCATATCCAGTTTGAAGAGGACGCGGCCATGGAGTCTGCCAAGGAGATCATCAAGAAGGCAATCGGCAACTTCAAGAAACGCGGTGTCCATTACATTCCCAAGGACAAGAAATTCGATGTCGTGGTCGGCTTCAGCCACGAGACAATCAACTATATGCTGGGCGGCCGTTTCCGCGGTTCCTACCGTCCCCTGAATGACAACATCATTAACGGCCGTATCAGGGGTATCGGCGCCATTGTCGGCTGCGAGCATTACAAGTATGCGGATGATGTTCATTTCAAAATCGCCACTGAACTGATCAAAAACAATGTCCTGGTGCTGGCCACCGGCTGCGCGGCATCGGCGCTTGGCCGCCGCGGCCTGATGCGGCCCGAGGCGGCGGCAGAGTACGCCGGAGAAGGGCTTGCCGAGGTCTGCGAGACAGTTGGTATTCCCCCGGTTCTGCACGTGGGTTCCTGTGTTGACAACAGCAGGCTCCTGATCGCCCTGACCGAGATGGTCAACGAGGGTGGCCTGGGCGAGGACATCTCCGAGCTGCCTGCCTGCGGCACCGCTCCCCTGTACATGTCCGAGAAGGCGGTTGCCATCGGCCAGTATTTCGTCAGTTCCGGAGCGCACGTTCTGTTCCAGAATCTCCCGATCAGCGGCTCCAAGAAGTTCAATGATTTTATCCTGGACGGCATGAAGGAACTGTACGGCGCCTGCTGGGATGTGGAAGAGGATCCCATCGAGCTTGCCAGGAAGATGATCAAGGCTATAGACGAGAAACGCGAAGCCCTTGGCATCAACAAGAAGCAGGAGCGGGTCCTGATGGATATGCAGATGCGCCGTGAACTGGAAGGACAGACCCTGCCTGGCATGGGCTGCGGCGGGGAGGGAGAGCCGCATTGATCCTCAGCCAAGAGGGATGTTTTCCCTGCCAGCGGCACGCAGGGCCAGGCCGCGCAGCGCCGGCGCGGGATTTTGTGGAATGCACAATAAGTGAAGATTGCCCTGCAGGGCAATCTTCACGTTGAAATTGGATATAAGGAGGATTGATGAAATCGGGGAGCAATCTTGAACGAGTGCTCACCAGCGGTAACTTTCCCGTGACAGGTGAGCTCGGTCCGCCAAAAAACAGTGATCCTGATGTGGTCAGGAAGAAAGCCCGGTTGCTGAAGGGCAAGGTTGACGCGGTCAACATCACGGACTGCCAGACAGCTATTGTCCGGATGTCAAGCATAGGCGCCGGCCTCATAACCCGGTCTGAAGGGGTTGAGCCGGTGATCCAGATGACCTGCAGGGACAGGAACCGGATCGGTATGCAGAGCGACCTGATGGCCGCCTCCGCCCTGGGACTCAAAAACCTGCTGTGCCTGACCGGTGATCACCAGAAGTTCGGCAACCATCCCGGTTCCAAGGGTGTCTTTGACATGGATTCCATCCAGATGCTTGGCATGGTCCGGGACATGCGGGATAAGAAGAAATTTCAGTGCGGCGAGGAGATCAAGGGACCGGCCCCGAAACTCTTCATCGGAGCGGCAGCAAATCCATTTGCGTATCCGTTCGAGTTCCGCGCCGTCCGTCTCGGCAAGAAAATTGCCAACGGGGCTGATTTCGTCCAGACCCAGATCATCTACAATGTTGAAAAATTCGCCAGGTTCATGGAAATGTGCCGGGACCTCGGTCTCGATGAAAAGGCGTATATCCTTGCCGGCATAACCCCTCCAAAATCACTGGGCATGGCTAATTACATGAAAAAGTTCGTGCCCGGAATGGATGTGACCGGCGAGGTTATCAACCGGATGAAGGGCGCCAGAAACAAGGCCCAGGAAGGTATAAATATCGCGGTTGACATTATCAACCAGGTCAAGGAGATAAAGGGTGTGGCCGGCGTTCACGTCATGGCCATTGAGTGGGAAGAGGCGGTTGAAGAGATTGTTGAAAAGGCCGGTCTGCTTCCACGACCTACCTTTGCCGAGGCTGATGTTGAAGAGACAGCGGTTCCGGCCGCAGAAGCCATTGTTGTCCGCGGTGAAGGGGACACAGCCCTTGCCGATGCAAAGGCGGAGGCTGAACGTATTCTTGCCGCGGCAAAACAGGAAGCGGAACAGATCAGGCAGCAGGCTGCTGCAGGCCGGCCGGTCATGACAACCTCACAGGCAGCAGATACTGCTGCTCTTTCCACTGATGATGCAGGAGAACACGAGATGAATGAGAAAGAGCGCCAGATGGCGTTGGATTCTGTCAAACAGGGGCTTGATGCGTTGAAAAAGGCTTATGGTCTCAATGACGATCAATTTGACGCCCTGGTCAAGTTTATCGATGCTGAAGCAATCCTGAAAAAGGAACCGCCCGCTGCCGGTACAACCCAGCCGCAGGCTGTGGCTCCCAAGGCTGTCGAAGCAGCTCCGGCCCCTGCTGCTCCGGTTGCGGAAAAGACTGCGGACAAGGCTGAGGAAGAGGCAAAGGCCAAAGCCGAGGCCGAGCAGAAGGCAAAGGAAGAAGCTGCCGCAAAGGAAAAGGCTGAAGCCGAGGCCAGGGCCAAGGCCGAGGCGGAGAAAAAGGCAAAGGAAGAGGCCGCGGCAAAGGCTGCTGCAGAGGCAAAGGCAAAAGAGGAGGCTGCCGCAAAGGAAAAAGCTGAAGCTGAAAAAGCCAAAACAGCCGAGCCCTCCAAACCTGCCAAGGCGGCCCCTGCCGAGATCGCCGCACCTGAGCTGGCGCCTGAAAGTGTGCCATTTGCCGAGAGGGCGACCAAGGTTCCTGCCACGTCCTACAAGGTCGATTACAGCGGCGCGATCAGGGAAACGGTCCTGGGCAACGGTGATAATACCGTAACCGTCGGCGGCTCCGAAGTGCTGCCGTTTCATCTTTTTGAGGGCAACATGCCCAGAAAACCGTTGATTGCTCTGGAGATACAGGATGTCAAGCCTGACAACTGGCCGTCAACCCTGACTAAATATTATGATGACGTGCTGGACAACCCGGTGGCCTGGGCCAGGAAATGTGTTGATGAGTATAGTGCCGAGGCCCTGAATATATACCTGATCGGCACTGACCCCAATGGTGAGAACCGGCCCTCTGCAGACGCTGCCAAGGATGCCGCTGCCGTTATTGAGGCGGTTGACGTGCCGATCATTGTCTGGGGATGCGGCAACAATGAGAAGGATACGGAGACTCTGCGCGATATAACCTCCATCATCGGGGATAAAAAGGTGTGTCTTGCTCCACTTGAGGATGCCAACTACCGGTCCATCGGCGCAACCGCCATGGCCTTCCAGCATCCCATGGTTGCGGCGTCCCCCATTGATGTCAACCTCGCAAAGCAGCTCAATATCCTGCTGGAAAACCTCGGTGTGCCCCTTACCTCGGTCATGATGGACCCCTCGGTCGGCGCTCTCGGATACGGTATTGAATACACCTATTCGGTCATGGAACGTATACGCATTGCCGCCCTGACCCAGAAGGATGAAAAACTGCAGGTGCCCATTATCTGCAACCTGGGACGCGAGGTCTGGAAGACAAAGGAGGTGGGCCTGGAATCGGATGATCTTCTGGGAGACCAGGAGAAGCGGGGCGTTATGATGGAAGCCCTGACCGCGGTCTGTATGCTTCTTTCCGGCGGTGAAGTCCTGATCATGCGCCATCCCAAGGCGGTGAACATGACAAAATCCCTGATCAGCGGTCTCATGGACTGACCAGGTAGAATATGTACTGGAACCTATAGAATAGAAATATAACAAGGGAGTTTTCTCAATGTCCAAGATCATCTGTTCCGCAGCTATTCGCGGCGCCAAGAAAATCATTGACATGGCTGAAGAGACCTATGAAGAGGCCTTGAAAAAATTTGGGCCGGAACACGAGGTTTCGTTACCCAATACAGCCTATTTTTTACCGGTCATCTATTCCATGCTGGGCGCCAAGGTTGAAAAACTCGGCGACATGAAGGATATCTTTCAGGAATGCCACAAGCTTATGCCGCCGGTTGTTTCCGAAGATATCTGGCTTCCCTACCTGGCGCCGGCCCTGGATGCAGGCATGGCAACATTCTTTGCCGAGGAGATGTACGAGTCCATCCGGTATCTTAATGACCCCAAATTCTACACCAAGACAGAAGATCCGACCGCGGACAATATCTGGCTGGGCGCTGCTGATGATGTTGTCTTCAGAAAGCGCGGGGTGGAGTTCGTTGACGGTACTGCTCCCGGTTTTGCCGCCATCATGGGCGCTCCGCCAAGCAAGGAGATTGCCAGCAAGATAGCGCTGGAACTGCAGGAAAAAAATCTGTACATCTTCATGCACGACGAAACCGACGGGGTCAGGATGCCTGATCTGCTGGTTGAAAACGATGTGCAGGTGGGCTGGAATACCCGCCTGGTACCCTTCGGGCCGACCTATACCTCTGCGGTTTTTGCCATCGGTTTTGCCTGCCGTGTCGCCCTGGCTTTCGGCGGTATCCAGCCCGGCGATTACAGGGGCAACCTGATCTACAACAAGGACCGGACCTTTGCCTTTGTCATGGCCCTCGGACCTGTCAGTGATGAGTGGTATGCCAACGCTGCCGGTGCAATCAACTGGGGCTTCCCCACCATTTCCGATTACGATATTCCCGAGGTACTGCCCACGGGTATCTGCACCTATGAACATGTTGTTTCCAATGTCCCGCATGATGAGATCGTGCAGAAGGCCATTGAAGTGCGGGGACTCAAGGTAACGGTTTCCAAGATCGATATCCCCATGTCCTTCGGGCCGGCTTTCGAAGGGGAGCGTATCCGCAAGGACGACCTGTTCATGGAATGCGGCGGCGGCCGGACTACCGGTGTCGAGGTGCTCGTTTCCAAGGAGATGGACGAGGTCGAGGATGGTAAAATCATTCTCGAGGGTCCGGACATTGCCGACATCGAGGAGGGGCAGAACCTGCCCATTGCCATCCTGGTCGAGGTTGCCGGTCGAGAAATGCAGTCAGATTTCGAGCCCATCCTGGAGCGCCAGTTTCATCACCTGATCAACTATATCCAGGGAATCATGCATATCGGCCAGCGAAACATCATGTGGATCCGCATAGGCAAGGCCGCAGTCGAGAAGGGCTTTTCCTTCAAACATATCGGGACCGTCCTGCACGGCAAGCTGCACCAGGAGTTCGGCGCTATTTTAGACAAGGTCCAGGTCAAGATCTATACGGAACAGGACAAGGTCGAAGAGGTCATGGAGATTGCCAAGCAGGTCTACGAGGAACGCGACCTGCGCCTGGGCTCCATGACGGATGAAACCGAGGATGTATTTTATTCCTGCACCCTGTGCCAGTCCTTTGCACCGAGCCATGTCTGCGTTATTACACCGGAGCGGATCGGCATGTGCGGCGCATATAACTGGCTGGACGGCAAGGCATCATTCCAGATTAATCCCACCGGTCCCAACCAGCCCATTGACAAGGGTGAGTGCACAGATGAAATCAACGGCTACTTCACCGGTATTAACGAGTTCGTCAACCAGGCATCCAGGGGCGCTGTCAGCCAGGTCAGTTGCTATTCGCTGATGAACAGCCCCATGACCGCCTGCGGCTGTTTCGAGGCGATCGCGGCCATGCTGCCCGGGTGTAACGGCATCATGGTCGTCAACCGCGACTACATGGGCATGACCCCTTCAGGCATGAAGTTTACCACCCTTGCCGGCATGGCCGGCGGTGGTATGCAGACGCCGGGTTTCATGGGTGTATCCAAGCATTACCTGACCAGCAGCAAGCTTTTCCTTGCCGAGGGCGGGCTCAAGAGGCTTGTCTGGATACCCAAGATCCTCAAGGAGGAGATCGGCGACAAGCTCAAGGCACGCTGTGAAGAGATAGGCATGCCGGAGCTGTTTGACATGATCGCAACAGAGGAGCAGGGCACCACGGAAGAGGAAATCCTCGAATTCCTCAAGGAAAAAGGGCATCCGGCTCTGGAGATGGAGACAGCCCTGGACTGATCACATAATGACGACAGGCCTGCCTGGTCGGGACTGTCTCTCATGTATATGCTTTAAGGAGGATACATACAATGGCGTTAACCGGTATACAGATATTGAAAATGCTGCCGAAAACAAACTGCGGCGACTGCGACATTCCGACATGTCTTGCTTTTGCCATGAAGGTGGCAGCCGGTCAGGCAGAGATCGACCAATGTCCCCATGTAAGTGAAGAGGCCAAGCAGACCATCGGGGAGGCCTCGGCTCCTCCGATCAGGACGGTTAAAATAGGTGAGGGCGACAGTGCGTTCACTGCCGGCGGCGAGACCTGCCTGTTCAGGCATGAAAAGCGTTTTGAAAATCCCACCGGTATCGCCGTCATGGTATCTACCGATGAGGATGAGGCTGCGGTTGACGCCAAGATCGACCGTTTCAATACCCTGGAGTATGAACGGGTCGGGGTGTTGATGCGTGCCGGCCTCGTGGCGGTCAGGGACAGCGATGGCAATGGTGATGCGTTTACCGCTTTGACCAGGAAGGTGGTGGAAAAGGCCCCCAAGGCAGCGGTTATTCTCATGACGGACAGTGTCGATAACATGAAGGCTGCCGCCGCTGCCTGCGAAGGGCGCAAGCCCCTTCTTTTCGGCGCCAACGCAGACAACTGGCAGGCAATGGGTGACCTGGCAAAAGAAACCGGCTGCCCGGTCGGTGTCCGGGGAAAAAACCTTGACGACCTGGTCGAGGTATCCGGCAGTCTGGCAGATGCGGGACACAAGGAAATCGTTATTGATTCCGGTGCCCGGACCCTGCGGGCTGCATTCGAGGATAATATCGTTGCCCGCCGCTCTGCCATTAACGAGAAATTCAAGCCGCTCGGCTTTCCCACCATAACTTTTCCCTGCGAGATGACTGACGACCTGATGATGGAAGGCATGATCGCCTCTGTCCTGATGGCCAAGTATGCCGGCATTGTCGTCCTGTCCGATATCCAGGGGGACATCCTGTTTCCTCTCCTTCTGGAACAGCTCAATATCTTCACGGATCCGCAGCGGCCCATGGTGGTTGAGGAGGACATCTATCCCCTGGGCGGACCGGGTGAGGATGCGCCGGTGCTTATTACCTGTAACTTCTCGCTGACCTACTTCATTGTTTCCGGCGAGATAGAGGGCTCCAAGGTGCCGTCCTGGCTGCTCATCAAGGATACCGAAGGCCTGTCCGTCCTGACCGCGTGGGCGGCCGGCAAGTTCGGCGCCGACCTCATTGCCATGTTTGTGAACAAATCCGGTATAGCGGACAAGGTCAAGCATCGTGAACTGATTATTCCGGGTTACCTTGCCACCATCAAGGGAGAGCTTGAAGAGGAATTGCCGGAATGGACCATTACAATCGGTCCCCGCGAGGCAGGCCATCTGCCGGCATTCCTGAAGGAATGGAAACCGGCCAAGTAGTTTTTGCCGCCGGCAAGCGCCTTTGCCGGGGCCGGTATTTTTCTGAGAAATAAACAGCTGAAAATGTCGACAGTCACACTCACCATAGACGGGAATGAAATCATTGCCGAACAGGGCCTCACCATTCTTGAGGTTGCAGGACTCTCTGATATAACCATTCCAACCCTGTGCCATGTCAAGGACAGGCCGACCGACAACCCGTGCGAGATCTGTGTTGTTGAAATATCCGGGCCTGAAAAGTTTGGGCTCAAGTCGACCCTGTCCACTGCCGGACTCTTTCGGGCCTGTTCCACCCTTGCTCTGGATGGAATGGATATTGCCACTGCCTCTGAAAGCGTCAAGCAGCATCGGCAGGACAGGCTGGCAGTCATCTCCAGGACCCATTTCGGCGACTGCAAGGCGCCGTGCAACCTGACCTGCCCGGGCCAGATCAATGTGCAGGGGTATATTGCCCATGTGGCCAGGGGGGAGTATGAAGAGGCGCTGCGCCTTGTTATGGAACGTAACCCGGTGCCGTTTTCCGTTGGCCGCGTCTGTCCCAGGTTCTGTGAAACCCGGTGCCGCCGTATTCTGGTCGATGATCCTGTTTCCATCAACCACCTGAAACGGTACGTGGCTGACTGGTGCATGAATAACGAGGTCAACCTCAAGATTCCCAGGGACAAACCGACCGGCAAGCGTATTGCCGTTATAGGCGGGGGCCCGGCCGGGCTCACTGCCGCGTATTTCCTCACCCGGAAGGGATACGATGTCACCATCTTTGAAGCAGCACCAAAACTTGGCGGCGCCCTCAGGTATGGTTTTTCCGAGTACAAGATACCCAGGGATATTCTCGAGTACGAGGTCAACACTATCCTGCGGATGGGAATATCCATCCGACTCAACCAGAAATGGGGCCGTCATTTTACTCTGCAGGACCTCAGGGAGCAGGGATTTGACGCCACCTTTATCGGTATCGGCGCCTGTGTCGACGAACCCCTTGAAATTCCCTGCTCCAGGAAACCGCATGTGTATGCGGCCACCAAATTCCTGCGCATGGTCAACAGCGGCAAGAAACTTGAACTCGGCAAACGCGCCGCGGTCATCGGCGGAAACAACATTGCCATGGAAGTGGCACGGAGTCTGCTCCGGTCAGGAGTTGATGATGTTACCATCGTCTATCCCCGGGCCAAGATCGAGATGCCGGCCAACCAGAGAAATATCCGTGAGGCTGAAAAAGAGGGCGTTCAGTTTCTGCTCATGGCCTCGCCCATTGAAATATGCGGTCCCTCGAATGAAGACAGCCGCCTGCGTCTGGATCTTATCCGGATGAAGCTCGGTGAGCCCGACAAGCGCGGTCGGCGCGAACCACTACCCATACCCGGTTCCAAGAACAGCCTCTATATTGATACCATTGTTTCGTCGCTGGGACAGAAGGCGGTCAGGGAGTATTTCGGCGGCGGTGAGCTGGAGTCCCGGATAGATATTTCTCCGCGGGGCACAATTGTTGCCAATCCCCGCTCTTCCCAGACCAGTGTTGAAGGTGTCTTTGCCGGGGGCGACGCGGTTACCGGTCCCAAATCCGTCATCCAGGCGGTGGTATCCGCCAGGCGCGCTGCAGCCAATATTCATGCCTATGTCATGGGTATCCCCAAGGAACCGGCAGAGAGCCGGTTCAACTTTACCCGCGGCAAGAGTTTTGACGATGTTGACCTGAAAAATTTTGAGGGCATCAGTGTCAAGCTGCGCGATAAAATGCCTGAGCGCCCGCCTGAAACAGCGGTGCAGGATTTCGACGAGGTCAAGCTCGGCTTTACCGAGAAAATGGCCCGGCGCGAAGCCGAACGGTGCCTGTCCTGTGGCTGTACTGCCTTTGAACGGTGTGAACTGAAGAGCCTGGACATCGAATACAATGTCAACATCAACAAGACCGGAATGGGGACCAAGCCGATATACAAGATTGATCACTCCCATCCTGCCATAACAGTTGACCCCAACAAGTGTATCTACTGCCGCCGCTGTGAACGGTACTGTGAATATAATGCCCTGGAACTTCACGCTGACAGGGTTGATGAGCATGGCCATCCCTTTGGACTGAAAATAGAGTTCAAGGACAACTGCGTCTCCTGCGGAAAATGCGTTGAACAGTGTTCAACCGGAGCGCTGAACAAGAAAAACAGGATTGTTCCCATCCAGTCGGAAGAGGTGAAAACCGTCAAAAGCACCTGTCCCTATTGCGGAACAGGATGCCAGGTGGAACTCAAGGTCAAGGGCAATACCCTGATGGAGATCGGTTCAAACCTCGACCAGGGCCCCAACTTTGGTGATCTGTGTGTCAAGGGCCGTTTCGGACATACTTTTGTCCACCATAAGGACAGGCTGCGTACCCCCCTGATCAGGCGGGAGCAGAGCGGCAGGCTTGAACCGGCCAGCTGGGCCGAGGCGCTGGATTATGTAGCGTCCGCCTTTCGCCGTATTCTTGAAGACAAAGGCCCGGACGGTCTGGCCGGTTTGTCTTCCGCCCGCTGCACCAATGAAGAGAATTACGCCTTTCAGAAATTTTTCCGGGCCGGCATCGGGACCAACAATGTTGATCACTGTGCCCGCTACTGACACAGTCCCACGGTGGCCGGTCTGGCCACAGCTTTGGGTTCCGGGGCAATGAGCAACAATATCGGCGGTATTGTTGACAATGATGTTCTTTTTGTGATCGGCTCCAATACCACGGAAACACATCCGGTCATAGGCCTGCGCATGCAGAAGGCCGCCCGGCAGGGAGCGAAACTCATCGTTGCTGACCCGCGCCGCATCCAGTTGGCCGGCGAGGCTGACCTCTGGCTCAACCACCGGCCGGGCTCAGATGCGGCTCTCATTAACGCGCTGTGCCACGTCATCATCCGCGAGGACCTGGCCGACAGGGAATATATCGATGAGCGGACAGAGGGGTATGAGACCCTGTGTCAAGCTGTTTCCGATTGCACACCTGAATGGGCGGAGAAGATAACCGGGGTGCCGGCCGGTAAAATTGAAGAGGCGGCCCGGCTCTATGGTCAGGCTGAACGGGCGGGTATCTATTATACCATGGGGATAACCCAGCATACATCGGGGACGTCCAATGTCATGGCCCTGGCAAACCTGGCCCTTCTTACCGGCAACCTGGGCAGCGATGGCGCCGGCCTGAATCCGCTCCGCGGCCAGAATAACGTGCAGGGTGCCAGTGACATGGGCTGCAACCCTGTCAACCTGCCCGGTTATCAACGGGTTGACGATGAAGATGCCAACAGGCGCATAGGAGAGATCTGGGGGCAGAAGCTGTCACCCAGGCCCGGGCTGACCGCGACCGAGATGACCCCGGCCATCCTTGACGGGGACATTGTCGGGATGTGGATCATGGGGGAAAACCCCGTGCTCAGCGATCCCAACATGAATCATGCCAGGGAGGCGTTTGAAAAACTTGACTTCCTCCTGGTCCAGGATATCTTTCTCACCGAGACGGCAGAACTGGCCGATGTCGTGTTTCCGGCGGCCTTATTTGCCGAAAAGGATGGAACATTCACCAATACCGAACGCAGGGTACAAAGGGTGCGCAGGGCTGTCCGGCCCCCCGGAGAGGCCCGGGATGACCTGACGATCATCAACCTGGTTACCGCGCGGATGGGATTTGATCATATCGTCCCCCTGTCAAACGGGTTTACCAACCGGCTCTACAATGATGGTGGTTTTGTGACCGCCCCTCCACTTGCCGAGGAAATATTTCAGGAAATGGGCCGGGTCTGGCCGGCCCTGGCCGGCATGACGTACCAGAGGCTTGAAAAGGGCGGCCTGCAGTGGCCCTGTCCGGATGAAAATCATCCCGGGACCCCTGTTCTTTTCAGGGACGGGTTTCCCATCGGCAGGGCAAAGCTTACCCCGGTGCAGTATGCCGGACCGCAGGAATCTCCTGATGCCGAGTTTCCGCTGGTCATGACCACCGGGCGCGTTCTTGCGCAGTACCATACCGGAACAATGACACGTCGTTCAACCATACTTGAGGATGTTGACCGGGGGCCGCATATTGAAATCAGCAGTGAGGATGCTTCGGAACTCAGCATCAGGGACGGCGACGAGGTCCAGGCAGTGACCAGGAGGGGGAGCATCACCCTGCCCGCGTTTGTTTCGGAGAGAGTCGGGAAGGGGCTTGTCTTTATTCCCTTTCACTACCGGGAAGCTGCCGCGAACCTGCTGACCAATGACGCGCTTGACCCGGTTTGTAAAATCCCAGAGGCAAAGGTCTGCGCAGTACGGGTGGAAAAAGTTTCCGAATTACCCGATATGGTTGACCTGTAAGAGAACAAACTTTATTGAGCCTTACCATACTTGCAAGAAACACAAATCAACTGTTGCATGAGTTAATTTTTTAACCTGGAGATCAACATGGGAAAAGGAATGGAACACAGGGCTGGATCGGTCATGGTCGTCGGCGGCGGCATTGCCGGTGTCCAGGCTGCGATTGATCTGACTGAACTCGGCTACTATGTCTATCTGGTTGAAAAGGAAGCTGTGGTCGGCGGTGTCATGGCCCAGCTTGACAAGACCTTTCCGACGAATGACTGCTCGCTCTGAATTTTAGCGCCAAAGCTGGTAGAGGCCGGTCGGTCTCCCAATATCGAGATGCTCACCAATGCTGATTTTCTTGCACTGGAGGGCAAACCAGGCGATTTCACTGCCAAGATCAGGCTGCGTCCCCGCTACATTGATGCCGACGGCTGCACGGCCTGCGGCCTGTGCACCCAGTACTGCCCCAAGCATCATGTGGATGACTACAACGAAGGGTTGTCTCTGACCCGGCCCATCCATATTGACTATGCCCAGGCGGTTCCGGCCACCTATTACATCGATCCGCGATCATGCCTGTACCTGCAGAATGATACCTGCCAGATCTGTGTCCCGGTATGCCAGAGCCATGCCATCAACTTTGACCAGAAGCCGGAGGAACTTGACCTGAAGATCGGGGCGGTCATTCTGTCACCGGGTTTCGGCAAAATTTCCGAGGAGACCCTGGAGAAATACGGCTACAACTCACATCCGGATGTTGTCACCAGTATCGAATTTGAGCGCATGACTACCGCCTCCGGACCGTTCATGGGCGAGGTAAAATGTTTCTCCGACGGCCGGCATCCGAAAAGACTGGCCTTTATCCAGTGTGTGGGTTCCCGCGACCTGGGATGCGACAACGGCTACTGTTCTTCGGTATGCTGCATGTATTCCATCAAGGAGGCCCTGGTTGCCAAGGAACACGATCCTGAGGTCGACATCACCATCTATTACATGGATATCCGCACCCAGGGCAAGGAATTTGACAAGACCCGCGAACGTGCAGAAGCCATGGGCATCAAGTTTGTCCGGGCTAAGGTAGCCGACGTTACTCCCTGGGAGAACCGGTTGCAGCTGACCTATTCGACCCTGGACGGAAAACACGTTTTTGAACCCTATGACATGGTGGTACTCTCCGTTGGCCTGGAATCACCCCGCGATGCCCGTGGAATAGCCGAAAAGGCCGGCGTGGACCTGAACAGCTATGATTTCTGCCAGACCACCACCTTTACTCCCCTGACAACCTCCAGGGACGGCGTTATTGTCGCGGGGGCCTTCCAGGGGCCCAAGGATATTCCGGAAAGCGTCACCCAGGCCTCTGCGGCCGCCGGCATTGCCGCCGGCATGCTCACCAGACAGCCGGGCCAGGGTATTATTCACAAGGAATATCCGGAAGAAAAAGAGCTTGAAGACGAAGTGCGCATCGGCGTCTTTGTCTGCCACTGCGGCATCAATATCAGTTCAGTTGTCGATGTGAACAGTGTTGAGAACTCCACCGAGGGGATGGAAGGGGTGGTGTACCACACCGACAGCATGTATTCCTGTTCCCAGGATGCCCAGGAGGTGCTCAAGGAGAAGATCAAGGAGCATAACCTGAACAGGGTCGTCATTGCGGCCTGTTCGCCGCGCACCCATGAACCGCTCTTCCAGGAGACCCTCAAGGACGCCGGACTTAACCGGAGCCTCATAGAGATGGTCAACATACGGGACCAGTGCTCCTGGGTCCATGCCAATGAGCCTGAAGCTGCTACTGACAAGTCAAGGGACCTGGTCAGGATGGCTGTTGCCAAGGCCCGCGGCATGAAACCGTTGCCGGAGCAGACAGTACCGGCAACCCCCAAGGCTCTGATCATCGGCAGCGGTATAGCCGGCATGACGGCAGCCCTGACCCTTGCAGACCAGGGTTTTGAAAGCCTGCTGCTTGAAAAGAGCAAGGCACCGGGCGGCAATCTCGGCCTGTTGAACCACACCCTGACCCATGATAAAACGGCTAAGCACCTGAAACAGCTGGTTACCAGTGTGAAAAAGAATAAGAAAATCTCTGTTGTGACAGAGGCCAGGTTGACGGCTGTTTCCGGATTTATAGGCAACTATGCCTCAGTCATAACCACCGGTTCGGGCAAGAAAGAGTCTGAACAGACGTATGACCACGGCACTATTATCCTGGCTACCGGCGGTCGTGAGCATCGTCCGGACAGGTACCTGCTTGATAAGAACAGCAAGGTCATGACCCAGATGGAACTGGAAAAGCGCCTTGCCGGCAGGGCCAAGAACCGGGCTCCGGATTCAGTGGTGATGATCCAGTGTGCCGGTTCCCGTGGAGATGACCTGGGCTACTGCTCCAAGGTCTGCTGTAACCATGCGGTCAAAAACGCGCTCAAGATCAAGGAGATCAACCCGGATTCACAGGTTATTGTCCTGTACCGCGACATGCGTACATACGGCTATGCCGAGGACGCGTACCGTGAAGCGCGTCTCAAGGGTGTTATCTTCATCCCCTATGATATGGACAACAAACCTGAAGTCTATGCAAAGGGCCGCAGCCTGCATATCAAATTCTTTGATGCCATCATGCAGGAAGAGATGGACCTGACACCGGACCTGGTAGCGCTGTCCGTGGGTATTGTCCCCGAGGGTACCGAGGAACTGAGCAAGCTCCTCAAGGCGCCGCTGACTGACGACAAATTCTTCCTTGAGGCCCATGTCAAGCTGCGCCCGGTGGAACTGCCGGTTGACGGAGTCTATGTGTGCGGTCTGGCCCACGGTCCCAAACCGCTGGACGAGACCATTGCCCAGGCCCAGGCCGCGGCGGCCAAGGCTGCAGTGCCGATGTTCAAGGGTTTCGTGTCTGTTGCACCCATTGTTTCCAATGTCAACCAGGAACAGTGCATCGGCTGCAGCCTGTGCGTCAATCTCTGCCCGTTCAAGGCCATAGAGATGATCAAGGTCGGCAAGAAGCGCAAGGCCCAGACCATTGCCGCCTCCTGCAAGGCGTGCGGTATCTGTGCCAGCCACTGTCCGTCTTTTGCCATCTCCATGGGCGGATTCACCAATGAACAGATCAATTCCCAGATCAGCGCCTTTGGCGAGGTCAGTGAAAAAGAAACTGCTGAGGTATCATAATGAGTGAACAGTACAACCCTAAAATACTTGGATTTCTCTGCAACTGGTGCTGCTATGCCGCGGCCGATGCCGCGGGGGTGTCCCGTTTTCAGTACCCGCCGAACCTGCGGACCATCCGCGTCATGTGTACCGGCAGGGTCGACCCGTCCTTTGTCATGCGCGGTTTTCTGGAAGGTGCTGACGGTATCTTTACCGGTGGCTGACAGCTTGGTGAATGTCATTACCAGGTTGGTAATTATGATGCGATGGGAATGAACGCCCTGATCCACAGGGTCCTGAAGGAAACCGGTATAAGGGAAGAAAGGTTCAGCCTGCAGTGGGCCTCGGCTGCCGAAGCGCCCCGCTTTGTCCAGCTGATCACCGATTTCACCAGTCAGATGAAGGAACTCGGTCCCCTTGGGGAAGCTGAAGGGATAAACAGGGATGAACTTAAGGAACGCCTGGAAAAGGGGCTGGCAGTGGTCAGCGACCAGAAGGTCAGGGTCAGCTTCGGCAATGCCACCAAGGCAGTGCGCAAGGACGGTATCTGGACCCCCGAGCATATCGGCGAGGTGATCACCACCAAGATGGAGAA
>JAJRVA010000055.1 GCA_024277485.1 Deltaproteobacteria bacterium
AAACGTGGTCTTTGAAATCAGTGAAAAGCTTGCCATTGACAACTACGACATTTTCAAGGCCGCACTCAAGGACTACATCGACATCGGCATCGTCCATGCAAGCGACGATATCGGCACCGGCCATTCAGATCTTGAGCGGATCATGGAACTCAGGCCCGGCTTCATGAAAATCGACATTTCACTCATAAGGGGAGTCAACAGCAGCTATATCAAGAAGGAAATCGTCAAGGCCATTGTCATGCTGTCCACAAGCATCAATGCCACCATCATCGCCGAGGGTATCGAGACCCGGGAGGAATACGATGCCCTGAAGGAACTGGGGGTGTCCTACGGGCAGGGATATCTTTTCGCCATACCCGAGGAAAATATCTGCGAAAAGATAAATGATTTTTGATAACCTCGCACAAGGTCCACCCCGGATGAGCCGACCCAATGATGAGGCAACGAGTTACGGCACCTGGCCGCCACCTTGTAACGAAACCGGCAGTTTGAGTTTTTGAATAATAACATCTGCTGTTTCTTCCGGTGCTTTTCCCTCCACATTCACTTCCAGATCCGCCTTTTCCCTGTACTGCGGAAGGCGCTCATCGTAGAGGATCTGCGCCTGTTGCATGTCCTGCAGGAGAGGACGTTTTTTCAGCTTTTTGGCAGCCTTTGGATGGCTCATCATCCGCTGCAGAATAGATTCCAGGGAGGCGTGCAGGTACACGACCGTATCATCGCTGCCCGGGCCGATGGTCTTGAAAAAACCGCCGCCGGTTGAAATAATGGTGTTGCTGACGTGGAGCCGCAACCAGTCAGCCGTCTCCCGTTCCAGGGCACGGAAGTGCGGTTCACCCTGTTTTTTGAAAATCTTCCTGATTTTTTTGTTGACCAGGCTCTCTATCAGGTCGTCGGTATCAACGGTGTACCAGCCGGTTTTTTCCGCAAGCGCCCTCGCTGTCCGGCCCTTGCCGACTCCCATGAAACCTATCAGAATAATATTGTCCGCCATAAAAAAATTTCCTTTCCCTTACCACGTTGATAAATGTAAAGAGCGCGGCTATTCACAGCCCCCGGACCTGCCGCCGTCATACCAGGGAAGACATCCATTTTTCGTACTCTCCGGCCATACCGTTCCAGGCGTATTTTTCTGTCAGCCCCAGGGACTCTTCCCGTGTCAGCGGCCTGAACTGATCCAGCAGGCCGCGGAGATACTGCAACAGACCTTCCTCTTCATACCTGTATGTACGGGGGAACAGCTCGCGATATGCCAGGCGGTCCGGCACAACAGGATAACACCCGCAACGCACCGCTTCAAGGACCGCCATGCCGAAAAATTCATGCCTGGCCGTTGAAACGACAATGTCGGCCTGCCGGAGCAGCCGGAAATACTCTTTTCTGTCCTCTACATATCCAAAGTGGAGTAGATGGTCACGCAGTATCTTCTCAGCCCGGCTGAATACTTCCGGCTGCCGCTCAAAACTCTGGCCAAGGACAATAAGCCTGAAATCAATCCCATGGCCTGAGAGTTCCCTCAGGACATGAAAAAACGTTTCCGGGTCCTTGTCATGCTCCCACCTGTGGTTCCAGACAATGACAGGAGGCGCCCCCTGCCCTTTTGCCGCTGTATATCCTGCCAGGCCGAAGTCGATACCAGGATAGAGCACCCGTGCTCGTGCCTGCAGTGATTCCGCTAGGTGGGTAACACTCATGTCGGCAGCCTTTTTCAGGTATGCCTTGACGCCGCTGAAAAAGGTCTCGTAATTGTACACGCTGTTAAAGGCCAGGCTTTCCGCTGCCAGGGCAGAGGTGAAATTGAGGGCAGTAAACTGATACGTTGCCGGACCCGATGCATGGTTCGGGTAGGCAAACTGGTTCTCATGAAAATATATCAGGAGCGGCAGATGGAGATTCATTCCGCACAGCAGGGTTTTCAGCAGGGCACTGTCAAGGAACGTGGAACACAGGATGCCGTCAAAGCTTGATCCTGAGCTGACATATGCAGCAATTCTTTCCGCGAACCAGGGAGCAGCAAGCTGCATCCTCATTTTCCACTTTCTTGCCGGCAGGGATATCAGGGTAAATTCAAACGGAATGTGATTGCGCAACCCATCTGTGAACGCCCGGTGAGATCCGCCATAATAGGGTTCAAGCAGGAGAAAATGTGGTATCTTTTTTCCCATGACATTTCATCATCCCGGTTATCAGACAACCGGTACAGTAGACAAAAATCTTCATTTCTTGTTATTCAGCCAAGGCAACACTTTACAAAGGGCGCTGGAAAATGTAATCTTTTTAAAGTTTTTTGTCGCTCTATTCACGATGCCCACCCTTTGATCAAAAAAGAATTGTATGCCACTTGCTCGGACCGACTATATTCAGGACCTTCTTCAATTTATCGGCCATGCACCTACTTCCTTTCATGCGGTGCAGCGCCTCTCGGACCTTCTCTCTGAAAACGGTTTTACTAAAGTTCGTGAACAGGACCGCTGGGATTCGCTCAACCAGGGTTCTTTTTTTGTCCGGCGCAACGCTTCAAGCCTGATTCTTTTTACCCTGGGTAACAGGGAACCCGGTTCAGGTTTCAGAATGGCCGGGGCCCATACCGACAGCCCGTGCCTCAAGGTCAAGCCCAACCCATGGCAGGTCAACAATACCTTCATGCAGCTGGGTGTGGAAACCTATGGCGGCGCCCTGCTCAATCCATGGTTTGACCGGGACCTGTCCCTGGCCGGCCGGGTCGTATGGCGGGACAGCAGCAGGAACATCCACTCCGGACTGATTGATTTCAGGCGGCCGATAGGCATTATCCCGAGCCTGGCAATCCATCTCGACAGGGATGCCAATAAAAAAAAATCCGTCAACAAGCAGACCGACCTGGCGCCCCTTATCATGCAGGTTGCTGATACCGACAAGGGTGATTTCAGCACATTCCTGCAGGAGCAGCTTGCCCTGGAGCATGATGTCAAGCAAGCTGAGATCATTGATCACGAGCTGTTTTTTTATGATTGCCAGCCTCCCTCGGCTGCCGGATTGAACAATGAATTCATCACCGGGGCACGCCTGGATAACCTGCTTTCCTGCTACACCCTTATCCGTGCTCTGCTCGACTCTGACACTGCGGAGAATACCCTGGTTATTCTCAACGACCATGAAGAGATCGGCAGCGTGTCGACCAGCGGAGCACAGGGAAATTTCCTCCAGTCAGTCCTGGAAAGACTGCTGCCTGATATTGAGGCCCGGCAACGGTCCATGAGCCGGTCCGTCTTCGTTTCAACCGATAATGCGCACGGGGTGCACCCGAATTTTTCCGACCGGCATGACAAAGACCATCTCCCGCAGCTCAACAGGGGCCCGGTCATCAAGTATAATGCCAACCAGAGATACGCGACCAACAGCGGCACGGCCTGCCTGTTCAAGACCCTCTGTGAAAAGGAGAACATCCCGGTTCAGGAGTTTGTCATGCGCAGTGATCTTGCCTGCGGTTCGACCATCGGCCCGCTGACGGCCGGACAGATCGGGGTACAGACCGTTGATGTCGGTGTCCCGAGCCTTGCCATGCACTCCATACGGGAAACCGCCGGCAGCCAGGATGCGGAATTTTTATACACTGCATGCAAAACATTTTTTACTGCCACGGAGCAGGATACCATGTGGCAATGCCTGCGGGATGAAATATGACCTCACCAGCCCCTGGTCGTTACACTGCCATAACCGCCAACTGCTTTATCAATGCCCCGTTTGAACAGCTGCAGGGCGATCTGCTGGAATTATTCACAACCCATTCCCTGCAGCCGGAAATCGGCCTTGAGGGAAACTGCCTCTGGGACGTGCCGGAGAATGAATTCCGCGACATGGCGGATGTGTTCAGGGAAAATAACCTGAGCTGCACACTGCACGCGCCGTTTAATGATCTTGCCCCAGGCGGTATGGACACCAGAATAAGAAAAATTACCAGGGAAAAGCTTTGCCGGGCCTTTGAACTTATTCCTGTTTTCCGGCCACGCTCGATTGTCTGTCATCTCGGGTATGACGAGGACAAGCATTCCTACAAGATGGACCAATGGGCACAGCACTCCCTGGAAACGTGGCGGCAACTCCTCAAGATCGCAGCACAGTACCAGACCCCTGTCATGTTCGAAAACACCTATGAAACAACCCCGGATATCCATTACCGCCTGTTCACTAAAATCAACGATCCCAATTTCCGCTTCTGTCTGGACACCGGACACCTGATGTCCTACGCAGGGACTTCATGGCACCTGTGGCTTGACAGACTGCTCCCATGGTTAGGACAGCTTCATCTCCATGACAACGACGGTGTAAGAGATGATCACATTGCCATTGGTTCCGGAAGGTTTGATTTTGAGGAACTTCTTCTCTTTCTTCAATCGCACGACCTAATGCCGCTCGTTACTTTGGAGCCTCATACAGAAAAGGATCTCTGGTCGTCCCTTGAGCACATTGAAAAAAACAAGATTTTCATGAATTTTTTTAATGCGGTCGGAAGGAAGAAGTTGAAAGTTGAAAGTTCATAAAGTTATGTGGTTACCATCCAAACGCAGCTTTGATTCATTTGGGAATGCGAGGTGACTGATTTGATTTTCGCGGCAAAAAACGATTATCATCGCTTCCATAGTATCTGAAATAAAAAAACTTAATCTGTCTCCCGGGTAAATTGTGAAAAGGGTGTTAAAATCCAATCAGCTGGAGACTCCAATCTCCAGACTGCCAACGGTGAACTGCCACCAGCACCTGAAATAATGTTATGAAACTTTGCATGTTCATGATATTATGAGGGCAAAATACAAATGCGACAACTTCTCACACAACACCTTAATATCTTTAAATAAAATAGCATTATGGCGAAAAAAACAACCTGTTTTGTCTTCCCTGTTCTCATGATGGTCGCGCTTCTTTCCGCCTGCGGCCCGGCAACGGTCAATCAGCTTGAAAAAAAGGGGGACGGAAAACAGTTTTCACCGGCAGAGGTTTTGGAGCTGGTTGAATCCAATACCATGCTGTTTGTCTCAATCGACGAGGACAGTTATTTCTACTTTGACGGATCAGGAAGGGTATTCGGTATCGACCTCAATAAAAACACAGATCTGGGCAAGTGGGACGTGACTGAAGACGGAGAACTCTGCATGCGACTGCAGCATTGGTGGTACGGGGATCTCAAGTGTTTTGCCGTCTACAGAGACGGGGATAAATATGCCCTGGCAAACAACGCAGGTGTCATCGCTTTCAGGGCGGAGTCTTTTCAAGGAGACTACAAAAATCAGTATTATGAAGTAAAGACCGCAAAGAAAAGTTATCGCCGTTCCATACGTAATCAACAGGCAGACACCCCTTCAGAATCTGAAAAGAAATCTGCTGACCGGAGCAGTGTGGAACCGGAGAAACCGGCCCCCCGCGAGCCGGCACCTTCATATATTACTTCGGACAAAGAGCTGAAAGCAACGGTCAAGTGGATGGCCAGGGACTGCCCCGGGTGCAACCTGGCTAAATCTAACTTGAAAAAAGCAGATCTTGTCGGCGCAAAACTCCAGGGGGCAAACCTCTCTGGAGCTAATCTCAGCATGGCTGACCTGCGCCGTGCCGATCTGCAGAGTGCTAACCTTGAAAACGCTAACCTGACTTTCGCCAATATGCCCGGAGCTGACCTGCGCAACAGCAACCTGAAAAATGCCGACTTCAAGGGGGCCAATCTGATTCGCGCTGACCTGACCGGAGCAAACCTTGAGGGAATCAACCTTGAAGGGGCACTGCTTGAGGGAACCACAGGTATTCCCTGAACATCGGATACTGTGCACACTGCCCTGTTCGGGGTGTTGTTACGAATTCAGGGGTATTATAAACCCATTACCACACCAGGATAGAAGATCATGCCTGACGCCAACTTTGTTCATCTCCACGTTCACACCCATTATTCCATGCTTGACGGGGCTGTCCGCATAGACGACCTGATACAGCGGGCCATTGACTATAAAATGAAGGCTGTGGCCCTGACTGACCATGGCGCCATGTTCGGGGCCCTTGAGTTTTATGACAAGGCCGCCAGGGCCGGAATCAAACCTATTGTCGGGTGTGAGTTTTACATTGCCAGGCAAAGCCGGTTCAAGAAAGATCAGAATTCAGTCCATAACTTTCATATTGTTTTATTGGCCATGAACTTGACAGGCTACCGGAATCTCATGAAACTTGCCACCTCTGCTCAGACTGAAGGGTTTTACTACAAGCCTCGAATTGACAACGATTTACTGGCAAAGCACAATGAGGGGCTCATTGCCCTGAGCGCCTGCCTGAACGGTGAGGTTGCCTGGCGGCTTACCCATAATGACAGGCAAGGTGCACAGAGAAGGGCAGCAGAACTGAAAGAAATGTTTGGTGACAGGTTTTACTTCGAGCTGCAGGAAAACGGTATCCCGGAGCAGAAAACAGCTAATACCGGCCTGCTGGAACTGTCTGATGAACTTGGCATAAAGGTAGTTGCCACAAACGACTGTCACTATCTGAACAAGGATGAAGCGTATGCCCACGAGGTGCTTCTCTGCATCCAGACCGGCAGTACCATTTCCAACCCGAAGCGGTTCCGCTTCTCCACCGATGATCTCTACTTCAAGCCGCCGGAGGAGATGGCTCAAAACTTCAGTTACTGTCCGGAATCACTTGCAAATACCCTGGAAATTGCTGATCGCTGCAATCTGGAGCTTGAATTCGGTAAAAACTATTTCCCAGATTTTCCGATTCCTGAAGGTGAAACCCCTGAATCCCTTTTTGCCAAATCCTGTGCAGACGGCCTGGTAAAGCGCTTTGACCAGATGAGGGAAATCGGCCGGCTTTCCGAAGAACAGGAGAAAATGTATCGGGCCCGGCTCAAGATGGAGATTCAGGTTATCCAGCAGATGGGATTTGCAGCCTACTTTCTTATTGTGGCCGATTTCATAAACTGGGCAAAACTGCAGCATATACCAGTCGGGCCGGGCCGCGGATCCGGCGCCGGCAGCCTGGCAGCCTACTGTATGCAGATCACAGATATTGATCCGATCCCGTACGGGTTGATTTTTGAACGATTCCTGAATGTCGAGCGCATGTCAATGCCGGACTTTGACGTTGATTTCTGTAAAGACCGCAGGGATGAGGTTATTGAGTATGTCAGAAACAAGTATGGCGGAGAAGAACATGTCGCCCAGATTGTAGCCTATGGAACCATGAAAGCAAGGGCCGCTATCCGGGATGTGGGAAGGGTGCTTGAAATCCCCCTGCCCAAGGTTGACCGCATCGCAAAGCTTGTACCGGAGGAACTCCAGATAACACTGGCAAAGGCCATTAAAAAAGAACCACGACTGCGTGAAGCGATGAAGGAAGACGATATTCGCGAACTTCTCACTATCGCGCAGACACTGGAGGGACTCTCCCGCCACAGGAGGACGCACGCTGCCGGGGTGGTTATTTCACCCGGGCCCATGGTCGAATTCCTGCCGCTTTGTATTGGCCAGAACAAGGAAATACTGACCCAGTACGACATGAAGTACACCGAGAAAACCGGACTGATCAAGTTCGATTTTTTAGGCCTCAAGACGCTGACGGTTATTGACCGCGCCCTCAAGCTCATTGATCAGGATATCGGCACTCAGATTCAGCTTAGCACCATCCCCCTGGATGACCCGAAAACATACGCATTGCTCTGCAAGGCCGACAGCCTCGGGGTGTTTCAGCTTGAAAGCGACGGTATGCGTGACCTGCTCAAGAGAATGAAACCGGAACAGTTTTCAGACCTCATTGCCCTGGTGGCCCTGTACAGGCCGGGACCTCTTGAAAGCGGTATGGTTAACACCTTTGTGGAGACCAAACATGGCCACCAACTGCCCGAGTATCCGCTTCCTCAACTCAAGGGCGTCCTGGAAGAAACCTACGGCGTTATTGTCTACCAGGAACAGGTCATGAAGATCGCCAACATCCTTGCCGGCTACAGCCTGGGTGATGCGGATATCCTGAGGAGAGCAATGGGGAAAAAAATTCCCGCCGTCATGGAACAGGAACGTGAGAAGTTCATGGCAGGTGCACGAAAAAAGAACATTCCTGAAGATAAGGCAAAATCTATTTTCGATCTGATGGCCAAGTTTGCCGGGTATGGTTTCAACAAGTCTCACAGCGCAGCCTATGCCCTGATCGCCTACCAGACAGCATACCTCAAGGCCCATTATCCGGCCCAGTACATGGCAGCGCTTCTGACCTGCGACATGGACAACACCGATAAGGTCGTCAAATACATGAACGAGTGCAAGACTCATAATATTGAGGTGCTGCCACCGGATATCAATGAATCCTTTAAAGACTTTACCGTCATCAATGATCGGATCCGGTTCGGACTTGCTGCAGTGAAAAATGTGGGTGGAGCCGCTCTTATTTCCATCATTGAAGAGCGTGAAAAAAACGGCATCTACACATCTCTCAGTGATTTCTGCGGCCGTATCGACCCCAGCCGGGTGAACCGTAAGGTTCTTGAAAGCCTTATCAAGGCCGGGGCATTTGATTCAACCGGGTGTCTTCGCTCCCAGATGATTGCGGCCCTTGACGAGGTTCTTGACCAGGCCAGGGCAGTACAGAGAGACCGTTTAAGTGGCCAGATGAACCTGTTTTCCCTCGGTGACAACAGTCAGGAGGGAAAGAATTTCACCGTGGAAATGCCGGATATTCAGGAATGGCCCAAACTGAAAAAACTTGCCTTTGAAAAAGAAACACTGGGCTTTTTTCTTACCGGCCATCCCCTGGAAGGTGTTGTGAATGAGTTGAACATGGTCTCCAACACTTCAATCGAGAGGCTGCCCAAGTGGAGCGAGGGAAAGCCGGTACGAATAGGAGGCCTGTTCCAGAGCTTTCGTGAGCACAAGTCAAAAAAAGGAGATCGAATGGCCTTTGCCGTGCTGGAAGACATGACATCCAGTGTGGAGGTCATCATCTTCCCGCGCACCTTCAGCGAATGCTCACACCTGCTTGAAACGGATGAACCGATTGTTGTCGTCGGCCAGGTCCAGCATGGTGAACGGGGGGCCAATGTCATTGCCGAGTCGGTTGAACCGCTTTCACAGGCCCTGGAGAAATACACCCGGGACGTAGTCATCTGTGTTCGCGCACAACAGACCTCGCGGCAGCACCTGGAACTGTTGAAAGAGATGTTCTACAACCATCACGGAACCTGCCCGGTGCGGCTCACACTCCATTTCGATGGTCGCGGTGAAGTTGATGTCGAGATTTTAAAGGACCTGAAGATACGTCCATCAGCAGAGTTCTTCAGACAGGTGGAGGACGCCCTTGGATATCCCGCCCTGACCGTTCACATGAAGGAGCCTGAGATTTTCAACAGAAAAAACAGGGCGTACGGTAGTTACAACAGCAAAACAGTCCACTGACCCCCGGTTTCAGATAAAATTCAGGCCACAGTCCGGACAGGCCCTGTTCCGGGTGGCAAAAGAACAGCCGCACGCCGGACAGGTTGCTTCTTCCGCTGACAGGTTGAATACGGCATCCACATGGCTCGTATCATGCTCATGCAACACGGTGTTTGAGATATATTCTTTTTGAAATATTGCCAGAATTTCCTCCACGTCCGACCTCCTGACAGGCAGGAGTACTTCCGTACCACGGCATCCTTTACCGCAGGACTGACTGTCCCCGACCACCAGAGAGGGAAACCCCTGCCTTTGCAGGAGGGCCTGCACCTGCTTGATTTCCAGGACAGCGCCCTTCCGGATATCCACCAGTTCATCATCAGGTTGTATTTCCATTGACCGGTCCGGCCGGCCTGTTTTTTTCTGTTCTTCCATGGCAAGCAGCTGCGAGCCGCTCAACAGTTCCACCGAACAGGTCGCACATTCGATAATGTCCGCCCGGTACTCATCATTGCACTCGGGACAGTATTTCAACTCCGGCTCTATTCTGTATTTCATACCTTTCAACTTCCAACTTTATACACTTTTTAACTTTATGACTTTACAAACTTTCAACTTATAAAATAAACCGGCTCAGATCTTCATTCTCTGAAATATCCTGTAACTGTTTACGTACG
Source organism: Deltaproteobacteria bacterium (assembly GCA_024277485.1). Next base: position 10,055 of record JAJRVA010000055.1, read on the forward strand.
TACTCAGGAGTTATGACAAACTTCGACGCATCCCGCTCAGGAGCTTCGAATGAAATTTCGTCAAGTACCCGCTCAATAACGGTATGAAGGCGCCTGGCGCCGATATCCTCTGTCTTGCGGTTTACCCCGACCGCAATTTTTGCCATTTCCCGTATCGCTTCCTTCTCAAAGTCAAGGTCAATATCCTCGGTTGCCATCAGGGCAACGTACTGTTTGACAAGGGCATTCTGCGGCTCTGTCAGGATCCTGAAGAAATCTTCCTCGCCAAGGGCGTGCAGCTCGACACGGATGGGAAAACGTCCCTGCAGCTCAGGGGCAAGATCAGATGGTTTGCTCATGTGGAAGGCACCGCTGGCAATGAACAGAATATGATCCGTCCGGACCGGCCCATACTTGGTGGTAACGGTTGTCCCCTCCACGATAGGCAGCAGATCTCGCTGGACGCCCTCACGGGAGACGTCAGGTGAACCGGAACCGGCACCACCCCTTGACGTTATTTTATCAATCTCATCAAGGAAAATAATCCCGGACTGTTCTGTTCTTCGCACAGCTTTTTCAGACACACTTTCCATGTCGACAAGGTTTTCAGCTTCCTCTTTTTTGAGGAACTCCATGGCCACAGGCACCTTCAACCTCCGCTGCTTTTTCTTTTTAGGAAACATTTTGCTGAAAGCATCCTGCAGGGAGGACTGCATATCGTCCATGCCGGAGGCGGAAAAGACTTCCACCATGGGCGTTCCAGCCTGATCGGGCACAGCCATTTCCACAGTGCGCTCATCAAGCTTTCCCTCGCGCAGCATCCGGCGAAATTTCTCCCTGGTTGACGATGATTCATCATGAGGCAGGTTTCCTTCTCCACCCGTTACATCTTCTCCCTGGGGCAGCGTTATAACACTTGAATCAGGTGTGTAACCGGCAGGCGGTTCCGGTTGGACGGTGGGTAGCAGAAGATCAAGCATCTTCTCTTCCGCCAGTTTCCACGCCTTTTCACGGACCACTTCCTGCTCCTCTTTGGTCACCATATTAATGGACAACTGGGTCAGATCACGAACCATGGATTCCACATCGCGGCCGACATACCCGACTTCGGTAAATTTGGAGGCCTCGACTTTGATAAACGGGGACTGGGCAAGATGGGCCAGGCGACGGGCAATTTCCGTTTTCCCGACCCCGGTGGGCCCTATCATGATGATATTTTTGGGTGCAATTTCCTCGCGCAGCGGGGGTTCTACCTGCTGCCTGCGCCAGCGGTTACGCAGTGCAATCGCAACCGAGCGCTTGGCGTCGCCCTGGCCGATGATATAACGATCAAGCTCTTTTACTGTTGCACTGGGGATCAGCGCTTTACTTTCTCTCATAATTTTTCAACAATAATATTGTGATTGGTATAGATACAGATTGATCCGGCAATTTCCAGGGCTGCCCGGGCAATACTCTCCGCATCAAGATCCGAATATTGCACCAGTGCTCCGGCAGCAGCCTGCGCATAAGGGCCGCCTGAACCAATGGCAAGGATGCCGTCATCCGGTTCAATCACATCTCCGGAACCGGACAGCAGCAGGGAGTGTTTATCGTCAACTGCTACCAGTAATGCTTCGAGCCGGCGCAGGATTCTGTCTGTCCGCCAGTCCTTGGCCAGTTCAACCGCTGCGCGCATCAGATTCCCGTTGTACTGTTCAAGCTTCTGCTCAAGTTTGTCATACAGGGTGAAGGCGTCGGCCGTGGCACCGGCAAAGCCGGTTATAACCTCCCCTTGATACAGGCGGCGGACCTTGGCCGCCTTATGCTTGACAACAACATTGCCGATGGTCACCTGGCCGTCTCCGGCCACCACAACCTCACCCTTGTGCCGAACGGCAATGATTGTTGTTGATCGTATTTTTTTCATACATGATTTCCGCTGAATTTGCGCTGCTGTAATTTTTCTTCAGGCACAGCTTACAGAGGCTTAAAGCTGAACTGCTGGCCACTGATTGATGCCTCGTACATAAGCCCCCCGATTCCATCGACAAAAACCGTCATGCCATGGACATAGGAACCTCCGCTCTGCGTGGTACCGGTTCCGACTCCGGCACCGGCCGAGGATCCTGTAGTCCCGGACTTTGCCCCGGCTGACGCGGTAATGGCGATGGCGGATGCCTCGGCGCCAAATTCAAAACTGCCGCTGGTAAAGGTATCATACGCCTTTTTATCCTTAAAAAATATTATCTGCCTGTAGGCCTGACCGCCAAGCTGCAGGCCTATGGAAAGCTGTTTCATGGAGGTCGTCCCGGTCACCTTGTCTCCCACATATACCTGACCCTTTCCGTAGGCCCCGCCTATACCGATACCTCCCTTTCCCACTGAGGGAAAGACGGCATATCCATATGCACTGGAGAAGTAGAATTGAAGGTTTGAAGCCTTTTTGAAAATCTGAATCGTATCACTGTAATTATCGGCAAAACAGGGTGAAGCAGCAAAAAAAGCCACCATAAAAAAAAGAAAAAAACGTTTCATCTTCATGCTTCCTCCAGTGGGCGTAACACGGCAAGATTTTCAGTGTAATACTCGTTTACTATTTAGCATTTTTCTGAGTTGACGTATTCATCTGAAACCATGAGAAATTATTAACAATGCAGGAATAAACTACAGCTTTTCAGGCTGAAGGCTGTGAAGGGAGTTTTTTGCTATCGTCTCATAGCCTGCAGCCTCGCACCAATTTATTCTTTTTTTGCCAGGGGATGGGCCCTGTCATACACCATGGTCAGATGATCCATGTTCAAATGGGTGTACTTCTGGGTCGTGGAAAGACTCACATGGCCGAGAAGCTCCTGGACCGTCCGCAGGTCGGCCCCCATTTCCAGGAGATGCGTTGCAAATGAATGCCGCAGGGCATGCGGGGTAACATCAACGGTTATACCGGCCCGCATTCCATACCGCTTGACCATTCGTTCAACGCTGCGAGCCGTAATTCTACCCCCCCTGCCATTCAGAAACAATGCGTTTTCAGCCGGAGATTTCCCCCGGCAGGCGCACATCCTGATCAGCTCCGTACGCATGGGAAAGTAGTGCTGCAGGGCCTCTGCCGCGGCGCTGCCGAAGGGCACAACTCGTTGCTTTTTCCCTTTGCCGGTAACCCTAACCATTCCTGTCTCAAAATCAAGATGATTTATATCCCTTGATACAAGTTCCGAAACCCGCATGCCGGTTGAGTACATCAACTCCATGACGGCAATATCCCTCTGTGAAAACCTGTCGCCGGACCCGGGTTCTTCAAGGAGGGAAAAGACCTCATCAACAGTGAGAAATACAGGAATACTTTTTACTCCCCTGGGGTTGACAATTCCTGTCAGCGGGTCATATTTCAAAACGCCTTCACGGCTCAGGAAGCGGAAAAAGGTACGCAGGGCAGACAGTTTTCTGGCAACGGTGGAGCTGGTGCTGAATGAATAGAGGGAAGCAACAAACCGGCGGATATCATCTGAACCGGCATCTTCAATTTTTGTCCTGTCTTTGAGAAAACCGGAAAATTCCTTTACATCCCTGATGTACCCTTTAACGGTGTGAAGGGAATATCCTTTTTCCACCTCCAGCCAGCTGGCAAATTTTTCGATTGAGTCATTCAACGCAATACACCATTTTATCCCTTGACCACAGCCAGGGGGCGCAGGGTAACAACAACCTCCACCAGGTCCAGCTGGTTTTCAATCACCTGGTCGATATTCTTGTAGGCGCCGGCAGCCTCATCCAGGTCTTTTCTGCCGCGAAGAGAATGCAGAATGCCCTGTTCGTCCAGTTTTCGCACCTCCTTTTCCAGGTCGAGCTTCCGCTGGGCTTCTTTCCGTCCCATTTTCCGGCCTGCCCCATGAGAGCAGGACTGAAAACTTTCCGTGTTACCTCTGCCCTTCACGATATAGCTCGGCGCTCCCTGGGAGCCTGGAATGATGCCCATCTCTCCTTCAGCGGCGCTGGTGGCGCCTTTTCTGTGCACAATAACATCCCGGTGGAAATGTCTTTCCAGGGCCGCGTAGTTATGGGCGATATTGATAAAACCTGAAAATGACACCGGAGCCACAACAGCCATGAACACCTCCTTGACACGATCCATCATCAACTCCCTGTTGGCCAGCGCGAAATCAACGCAGAACTGCATTTCAGCCTGGTACTGACGGCCTGCTTCCGAAGAGAGAGGCAGATAGGCAAGTTGCCATTTTCTCGGTATGGGTGAGCGTTGACGCGCGTTAAGGTCAACTGCGAGCCTGTTGTAGAATTGCGCCACCTTGAAACCGAGATTTCGGCTGCCGGAGTGGACCATTATCCAGATATGGCCGTCACTTCCCTTCTGAATCTCAATAAAATGGTTTCCTCCTCCCAGGGTGCCGAGCTGCGTAAGGGCGTTATCATATTCCCGGGGAAGAACATTGAGCTCATGCATCTCGTA
>JAJRVA010000056.1 GCA_024277485.1 Deltaproteobacteria bacterium
CGCAGGTAGTCAAGACTTGCCGCCACCGCCTGCTCAAGGGATGCGCGGTCCATATCATCGAGGAATTCCGGCAGGCTGGTTGCAGGGACCCGTGCCAGCGGTTGACGGGAACAGCTGGGGAGTAGCGCCGGAAAAAGGATAACGGCGACAAGCAGAAGGTGTATACGGCGGGAAAAATTTTTCAACTGTCCTGGAGTTACTTCTGCATCAGGGCCTCGGACAACTCGGTCACGGCCATGGCATAGCGGTTGGAATGGTTCCATTCGGTGATGGCCTGGAAGTTTGGATAACCGGCCACGTATCGCATTTTTTTCCCGGATTCGGGCGGCAGCTCAAGCCCGACAATGGAGAGCTTCCGGTCACCCGGGGAAGGGGGAATATCCGGGTTCTGGACATCCCTGACCGTCTTCCACGGGATCCTGCCACGGCGGCCCTTGAGGCTGGTTGCTATCAGTCTCTGGTCTTTCAGCTCGTTTCCCAGTTCAGCGTAAATGGGTCCGCCCAGCGTCCAGTGATACTGTTTCAGGTAATTGGCAATAGATGCCAGGATGTCCGGCACCGAGTTCCATACATCCCGTTTTTCGTCTCCGTCAAAGCTGACCGCGTAGGCCCTGAAACTGGAGGGGATGAACTGGGTCTGACCAAAGGCGCCGGCATAGGAACCCTTGATCGTTTTCGGGTCCTTCCCGTTCTCCTTGCAGAGAACAAGAAAATGAACAAGCTGTTTCCGGAAAAAATCACTGCGCCTCGGATAGGCGTCAAAAAGTGTATTCAGGGTCTGCAGCACGGAAAACGATCCCTGGTTCTTCCCGTACCGGGTTTCAATGCCCCAGATGGCGACAACAACACCACGGTCGACCCCGATTTCCTTTTCAACCCGATCAAGAACGTCCTTGTACTCGACAAGTTTTTCTCTCCCTTTTGCAATATTTTTCTGCGTCAGAAAGAGTGGCGAGTACTTGTAATATGGTTTGGCTTCCCACTGCCTGTCCATCAGTTCCAGCACTCTCCTGTTAATGGACTGGCCGGAGAAAATGATATCAAGCTCTGCCTGGGTAAAATGATGCTCTGTCTTCAGTTCCTGAAAAAGTGCCCGGTATTTTTCCTGGGACAGGTCGATGGGCTGGCCGTCTTCAACTAGGTCCGCGGCCTTTGGCTTGGCATACGCCTGCGGCGGCCCGGAGCTGCTCATAAGGAAAAAAGAAAGAAAAAAGACGGTAAAGACGAACAAAGGCGTGTTCATGTGTACCCGGTTGGCGTGCAGGAATGTTTTCATGTTTTTCATAAGTTAACGTGGCAGAGAGTTACCCGGACGCGTCAGGGCTGAACTGGTTGAAAAAAGCGGAATAAAACGGTTCCAGTTGCTCGGCGGGAAGGTTGTTTATTCCGGCCGCCGCCGCTCTTCCCCCTCCTGACGGGAACTGTCTGCACAGCTCATCTGCACCGGTCCGGTTATTTAACGGGGCCCTCACGCTGACGCGCAGCGTGGTGTCACTGTTTGCAATGAGCAGGCAGTGCGCCATGTCCGGTCTTTCCCGGGCCAGCCTGTTGCTGAACACCCCGACGACCCTGCGGGCCCAGGGTTCGGCTGGAAACATGTATATACGGCCATGTGAGGACTCCCTGGATGGAGAGATTCCCGCGGCACGCGCCATGTCATTATCATACCCCTGCCGGAGGGTCTGCAGTGCCGGGGATTCCGCGTGAAAGGCAAGGGGGTCCTCAAACTCCCGTACCTGCCGATAAAGCTCGTCAGGCGCAAAATAGAGATCCGCGGCAGATGCGCCATACCCGTTATAGTTGAGAAGGATGCCGATTTCCCTGAGTTTTTCGATGTCCGCAGCATCCAGTCCCAGCAAGTCTGCGGTGCCGGTAGCAGCCTCGTCAAGGTTGTCGCCAAAGGCGCCGGCAACAGCCCATGCCCTGTGCCTGCCCTGCAGCAAAGCGTCAACAATGAGAGATGTACATGTGCGGGGGGAAGGGTCGATGTGGGGGGTCAGGTTGCCGGATTCAGGTACAGGGCCGCTGTAATGGTGATCAATGTACACCACCGTGTTTTTCCGGGCAAGAAGCCTTTCCAGGGCGTCTCGGTTACGGTCAAGCGATATGTCGAGAACCGTGATGCCCGCGTCCCGGACATCCTGGATCTTTTCAAGCAGCCGTATATCTCGTTTTACACCGGTGACAAGCCGTGCTTCAGGACGCGGTTCTGCCAGGCGAAGCTGATGCAGGCCACAGATGCCGTCTGCATCCCCGTTAAAGACATCAATATATGACATGGTGGAACATCAGCCTTTTCCCGGGTCCCTAAAAGCCGGTAAAGCCAAATCCCAGCGGGTTGCCGATATTTGCCAGCCTGAAGACAAGCAGAATACTCCGGTCGCCGGGGGTATAATTTGTGGACAGTTCCACGGACCAGCAGGAAGGCTGGTAGATGAGGGCAATGTTTTCTTCAACCGTTTCAGAGTCTTCAATTGACCGTTCAAGCCTGTACCCGGCCAGCAGGCGGTAAAACAGGTGTACCTGGGCGTTTACTGTAACAGAATTGATGCCGGCGATCTTGTTGTATCGATAATCCCCGGAAAAGTAATCACCCCGGCTGTTTCTATACGTGGCCTCAAAGCTGTACTTTGTCGCTCCAGCCCCGTAGACATCAATATCTGTTCTGTAGAGAAGCCACAGGTCACTGACAGGCCAGTAATCTATTCTGACCTCAACCGGGGTGAGAGGGGTATCGCTCTCTTCACTGCGAAAATCATATCCCTGTGTGATTTTGATAACCCCGTAATTCCTTTCGAAATCATTGCCCTGGTCTGAGCCAAAGAGCGTGAACCAGTTGTCCAGGCCGTAGGTAATGAGATTTATGTCCGTAACCCTGTCGGTCGCGTCCAGGTCGGGCAGATCAACCTGGTCGACGTCGGGAATGTAGCGGTAGTTGACAAACGGCCTGAAAGTATGACTTAACATGCTGGCATTGTTGATGTTGGCATTGAAATCCCGGATAAGGGTTGTGCCGAACTCGGTCTGGAAATCCACCAGGAAACGGTTTTCCGTGTCGCTGTCCACCGTGTCCGAGTCGCCGTACTCCTGGAGAAGATAGGCGGTTTCCCGCAGGCCCAGTTCCGCGGTGGCCTCAAGGTAATCACCCAGTGGAAGGGGGGATGAAATTCGTGGGAACAGGTCAATCCGCTGGGCCCCGACACCATTTTCACGCCAGAAATTGTCATAATTGGCGTCCCAGTCAAAATTTATCATGGTTTCTCCCACAGGGAG
>JAJRVA010000057.1 GCA_024277485.1 Deltaproteobacteria bacterium
AACCAGGTCTCTGGATGATATCTCACTCCCGGGAAACGTTTTCTGAAAAAAATCCCCGGGCGTGAAATAAAAATTTCCTATGTGATTCCTGAATTCACTGTATAATGGATCCGCACCGCTTGAAAATCCCACCAGCGGACTGTCAAATGCCTTCTCACCTGTTGGCAGGCCAAGTGAATTTTCCGGTGCCTCGGCAACATATTTCTCAATTATTTTAGTGATCCATTTTGCAGGCTCTTGTATATTCAAACTCATGCTTTAACCTTTTAATAGACAACAGTAACTACCGACAAGCTTTCAAGAGATTATAATATACCACAAAATTAACGAATATTCAACAAGTTGCAAAACCATCCACCGAAATATTTTCCAGCTTCGTGTCAGGCGGGCCTGACACGGGCCGGCAGGTATTTCCTCAATTGTAAATGCTTACAGGAGGCATGAAAACAATAATAAATAATAAAAAACAGTATCAATGGGTTGACAATTAGCAAAAACTGTCCAATTTAATATTTAATTACAACTAAACTCAGTGGGTGAAAAAAATGGTAAAATACAAAGGATCAAAAAAAGAGACTCTGGCTCTGGACACGTTTTTAAAACTCATGCGGAGTGCGAATATCGTTACCGCAGAAGTAAACAATTCCCTTGCCAAAAACAAGTTAACCATGAGCCAGTTTGGTGTGCTGGAGGCATTGTACCACCTGGGACCGATGTACCAGCGTGATCTTGCCGAAAAAATCCTGAAAACCACAGGCAATATCACCACCGTTATCGACAACCTGGAAAAAAGAAAGCTTGTTGAGCGGCAGCGGGAAATGAAGGACCGCCGCTATTTCAAGGTTGTCCTTACTCCAAGCGGAAAAAGGCTGACCAAAAAGATTTTCCCTGACCATGCCGCACAGATCGTGAAATCCATCGGCAGGCTGAACATGACCGAGCAGAAAGAACTTGGAAGGTTGTGCAAAAAGCTGGGCACTGGTAAATAGCTCATCCCCGGGCAACCTGTTCGACTTTTGATTACCAGGGGAGAGAGCTTCTTTCTTCCCTGGTAATCATCCGTGCTCAAACATCCACCTTTCCGGAGGCTGATTATGAAAAAACTCATCATTCTCCTGACTGCCTCCCTCCTCATTATCGGCGGATCGGCCGTTGCAGATGTTTATATTGTTGATTCCGATCACGCGGAAATCGGTTTTTCCGTCAAACACATGGTCATTGCCAATGTCAAGGGTGCATTCAGGGAGTATACAGCCGGTTTTGAACTTGATGGTGCCGGCACCTTGAAATCATTCACAGCAGATATCAAGGTTGAGAGCATTGATACCAGGATCACCAAAAGGGATGACCATCTCCGAAGTCCTGAATTCTTTGATGCAGCCAGGTTTCCGGCGGTTACATTTACATCCACCTCCATCGTTTCCTCCGGCGGCAACAGGTACAAGGTAACGGGTGTTCTACAAATCAGGGATGTTACCCAAGAAATCACGCTGGAAGGGCAACTGAACGGACCGATCAGGGATCCCTGGGGTAACCAGCGGATGGGCATCAGCCTCACTGGACAGATTGATCGCAGGAAGTTCGGCCTGACCTACAATAAGGTGCTGGAAACCGGTGCTCTGCTCATCGACAACGAAATCAATATCCACCTGGAAGGTGAAGGTATCCTGGACCGCGACTGATCGTTTTCCGATGGTTGAAACGATCAGTTCAGTCTGAAAAAATCTGGGAGAAATGTATCCCCTGAATTCAGATTTCTCCCTGAAATGTCATGGAAGAGAGGCATAAGGTATGGCACAGATACTCATTGTATATGCAAGCGATTATGGTAATACGGAAAAAATGGCACACGCGGCTGCCGATGGTGTCAATTCGGTAGAGGGGGTCAATGCCGTGCTCAAGAAAGCGGAAGAGGCTACAGCTGACGACATGACTGCCAGTGATGGTGTTGTCTTCGGCAGTCCCGTCCACATGGGCAGTATGGACTGGCGGGTCAAAAAATTCATCGACACGGTCTGCGCGGGGCTCTGGATGCAGGACAGGATGAACGGCAGGGTTGCCGGCGTCTTCACCTCGGGCGGCGGCTTCGGTGGTGCAGGCGGTGGTACCGAGGTTGCCATGCTGGCACTCCTCAACAACATCGCCGAACTCGGCATGCTCATCGTCCCGCTGCCTAAAAATACGGAGAACTATCAGAAAGGGGGCCTGCACTGGGGGCCATACGGCAGATCTGCTGACGAAAACATGGAGCATGTCGGAGTCAGCGATGAGGCTCTCCTGGTCGCAAAAAAACACGGGGCCAATATCGCGAGAACGGTTGCCGCAGTAAACGGCAGGACTCTCTTTGTCGCGTAATTTTTCCTGCTGCCTCGCATTTCTTTCCATCCGGGCGGGAGACCTGCCCGGGTGTTTTCTCTCAAGGAAATTCTTCTGAATCCCCTTGCCGCAGGTGCCTGCCGAAAATTTTTTTGGGGCCGTTGCGAAAAAGGACCGCTGCTGTCCCTGGTGCATCAGACATTGTCCAGTTGATGGAAAGGCTGGACAGGAAAACTCAGAAAACAAAGAAATAAATTATGCAATCAACATTTGAAGATGCGCAGAAGAGGCTGACCGAGGTATTCAAACATATCGAATTGACAGATGATGTACGGGAAAAGCTGAAACATCCGAACCTGTCCCTGGCCGTCAGTATCCCCATTCGCATGGATGACGGCAGCCTCAAGGTCTTTACCGGGTACAGGGTGCAGTTTGACGATACCCGCGGTCCGACCAAGGGCGGGATCCGTTACCACCCGGATGTGTCTTTGGACGAGGTTACCTCGCTCAGTTTCTGGATGACCATAAAATGCTCGGTCATGAATCTTCCCTTTGGCGGCGCCAAGGGCGGTATCATTGTCAATCCGAAAAACCTGTCCCGCCTGGAACTAGAACGGCTGTCCCGTGGATACATCAGGGAAATCGCAGACATTGTCGGCCCCAAACGGGATATCCCGGCCCCGGATGTGTATACCAACTCGACAATCATGGGCTGGATGGCGGATGAGTACGCCCGGATAAAACGGGAACAGCTGCCCGGGGTCATCACCGGAAAACCCATCTACCTGAACGGTTCACAGGGACGGGTGGCTGCCACCGGCCGCGGCGCCCTGTTTGTCCTCCTGCAGTGGGTGCAGCGAAACAACCTGCATCCCTCTGGAATGAGGCTTGCCATCCAGGGCTTTGGCAATGCGGGGTATCATTTCGCGCGCCTGGCCAGGGAGGCAGGATTCACCATCGTTGCCATTGCCGACTCCAAAGGGGCCATTTACAGCGAGGAAGGTCTGGAGCCTGATGACGTCATGGCATACAAGGAGAAGCACAAGGATATCAAAAGCATGATGTACTGCGATGGATCGGTGTGCGATCTGCAGCGGTACAGGAAAATCAGTGCGGAGAAGCTTCTGGCCCTGGATGTGGATGTCCTGGTGCTGGCGGCCCTGGAAAACCAGGTCCACGGGGAAAACGCGGCGGATATCCGGGCCGGTATGATCCTTGAAATCGCCAACGGCCCGGTTACCTCGGAAGCGGATGATCTCCTTGCTGAAAAGGGGATCACCGTGCTGCCGGATGTCCTGGTCAATGGTGGCGGAGTAACGGTAAGCTATTTCGAGTGGGTACAGAACCGGGCCGGGATGTACTGGGAAGAGAATGAGGTCAATGACCGCCTGAAGACGAAAATCGATAAAGAGGCCCTGGCCATTTTTGACCTGGCCGGGGACAAACAAATCACCCTGCGGACCGCTGCCTACCTGCAGGGTGTCCAGCGCATTGCCGGGGCCATTACCGAGAAAGGCACCAGGGAATACTTCCAGAACGGGTAAATCATCCTCCGGCACCCGGGGCAGGAAATTGCTGACAAATTTTCTTATTCAGGGTATACAGGGATGCTTTGTCGGGCCGCAACAGCATGCGGCCCGTTTTTTGTTGACGCCGGGTTCTTTGAGCCCGGATTTTACTCCGCCATGATCAGAACCAGTAAACAGGTGTTTCATTGAACAACGCATTACACAAAGAGATAGAGCGGCGCCGTACTTTCGGCATTATCAGTCATCCGGATGCAGGCAAGACCACCCTGACGGAAAAACTC
>JAJRVA010000058.1 GCA_024277485.1 Deltaproteobacteria bacterium
AACCAGGGAACGTTCGGACCTTAAAAAACCCTCCTTGTCCGCATCCAGGACAGCCACCAGGGAAACCTCGGGGATATCAAGCCCTTCGCGCAGCAGGTTGATGCCGACCAGCACGTCGTATTCCCTGTTGCGCAGGTCCCGGATCAGCTCCACCCTCTCCAGGGTATCGATATCCGAATGCAGGTACCGGATCCTGATCCCCACGTCTTCATAATATTCGGTCAGATCCTCGGCCATGCGCTTGGTCAGGGTGGTGACCAGAACAGCCTCGCCCTTCTCCGCCCGGAGCCGGATTTCCTCAAGCAGGTCATCCACCTGGGTACCTGCCGGCCGCACCTCAATTGCCGGGTCCAGCAGGCCGGTGGGTCGAATAAGCTGTTCCACGATGCGCCCGTCCGCCCTTGCCAGTTCATACTCGCCCGGGGTGGCCGAGACATAGACAACCTGGTTCACCCGCTCTTCAAATTCGTCAAAACGCAGGGGACGATTGTCCAGGGCCGAGGGAAGACGAAATCCATACTCGACCAGGGTTTTTTTCCGGGACCGGTCGCCGTTGTACATTCCCCTGATCTGCGGTACGGCTATGTGGGACTCGTCCACGAACAGGAGATAATCATCAGGAGAATCATCGAGCAGGTTGGGCGGCGGCATCCCCTCGGGCTTGCCGGTCAGGTGCCGCGAGTAGTTTTCAATCCCGTTGCAGTAGCCAAGCTCCTGGATCATCTCAAGGTCAAACATGGTGCGCTGCTCCAGGCGCTGGTACTCGACCAGCCGGTTCTCCTTTTCCAGCACACCCAGCCTCTCCTTGAGTTCCGCCTTGATACTGCGAATCGCCCTCTGGAGATTGTCCCGGCTGGTGACGAAATGGCTGCCCGGAAAGACGGTCAGTTCGTCCATATCCCGCACCACCACGCCGCGCAGGGGATCGATAATGGATATACCATCAATTGTATCACCGAAGAATTCGACCCGGACCGCGAAGTCATCCTCGTTGACCGGAAAGATTTCAATGACATCACCGCGAACTCGAAACGTCCCCCGGTGAAAGGACACCTCGTTGCGCTCATACAGCATGAACACCAGGCGGCGCTGCACCTCCTCCATGGGATACTCAGTACCGGTCTTGAGAAAGAGATGCATGTTTTTGTATTCATCAGGCGAACCAAGCCCGTAGATGCAGGAAACCGAGGCAACGATCAGGACATCCCTCCTGGTCAGGAGTGAAATGGTCGCGGAATGGCGCATCTTGTCGATGGCGTCATTGATGGACGAATCTTTCTCGATATAGGTGTCGGACTGGGGAATATAGGCCTCGGGCTGGTAGTAGTCGTAATAACTGACAAAATATTCCACCGCGTTATGGGGAAACAGCTCGCGGAACTCGGAAAAAAGCTGGGCCGCCAGGGTCTTGTTCGGGGCCAGGACCAGGCACGGTCGCTGCAGCTTCTCCACCACCTGGGCCACGGTAAAGGTCTTGCCGGAACCGGTTACCCCTAACAAAACCTGGTCCCGGGCACCTGCATGTATACCCTTGACCAGGAGATCAATGGCACGGGGCTGGTCCCCGGAAGGGGTGAAGTCGGTGACGAGTTGAAAGGGGATGTCAGACTGCATTGAGAATGTCCTGAAATGGTACGCGTCCTTCCCTGATACACAGGATTTTCCCATCTTCAACACCGACCAGGGTCGAGCCGCACTTCCCAGGTGTTTTGCCTCCGTCAAGAATGAAATCAACCTCATCACCAAAAATCGCCCGGACTTCATCCGCTGTAACTGCAGCAGGATGCCCGGATTTGTTGGCACTGGTGGCTGTAAGGGGGGTCCCGCATGCCTGCAGCAGGGCTGCCGCGACCGGGTGGGGAGAAAGACGGACTCCGACAGTTGCCGTGTTGCCGGTCAGGATAGACGAGAGTTCACGGCGGGCAGGCAGAACAATGGTTACCGGTCCGGGCCAGAAATGGTCCATCAGCGTACGTGCTGTTTCCGGCACGGAAGAGGCCAGCATTGCAAGCTGGTCTTCTGATGCAACAAGAACGAGTACCGGCTTAAGTTGCGGTCGCTGCTTCACCCTGAAAAGACGCTGCAGTCCATCCTCGTTGAACGGGTCCACCGCCAGGCCGTAATAGGTCTCGGTGGGAAAGGCGACCAGGCCGCCATTATGAATAACAGAGGCGGCTCGCCGGATCTGATCTTCTGCAGTACCAGCCGGATTCACTCACTTCCCAAGGGCCTTGTTCTTGGCAGCTACCTGGTCAGCCATCTCCCGACTGAACGCTTCAAGTTTTTTTTGTATTTCCGGGTTGTCAATGCCAATAATACGGGTGGCCAGCACTGCCGCGTTCTTGGCGCCCGCCTTGCCGATGCCCATGGTGGCCACGGGGATGCCCGGCGGCATCTGCACGGTGGACAGCAGGGCGTCCAAGCCGTTCAGCGACGAGGCGTCAATGGGCACCCCGATAACCGGTAAATGTGTATGGGCGGCGACCACGCCGGCCAGGTGGGCGGACATGCCTGCCCCGGCGATTAAAATCTTGATGCCGCGCTCCGCGGCGGCACGGGCATATTCCGCGGTCTGGTCAGGTGTGCGGTGGGCCGAGGAGATGGTTACTTCAAACCGGATATTCATCTTTTTCAGAAAATCTGCGGCAGCCTGCATCACCGGCAGATCCGAATCACTGCCCATGAGTATCCCGACCTGGGGAGCATTTTTCCGGTGCAGCCTGGCAAGGGCGCGATGCCCGATATCACGGCGATAGTAGGCGCCGGACCACTTGATGACATCAACCGCCTTGTAGGCGCTGTCAATGGCTGCGCTGATATCCCTGCCGATGGCGGTTACCCCCAGGACACGGCCGCCTGAAGTAACAGTCCGCCGGTTTTTGTATGCTGTTCCGGCGTGAAAAACGACAACGTCCTGTATCTTTTCCGCCTTCACCAGGCCGGTAATGGGTCTGCCGGTGGAATATGTACCCGGATATCCCTGGGAGGCCATGACCACGCACACGGTCGGGCGGGGATCTATGTCCAGCTCAAAGGTGTCCAGCCGTTCTTCAAGCGCCGCCTCAATCACATCCACGAGGTCGGAGCGCATCCGCATCAGCAGGGGCTGGCACTCGGGATCACCGAAGCGGCAGTTGAACTCCAGGACATTCATCCTGTCTCCGTCAATCATCATACCGGCATACAGCATACCTTTGTAGGGTCTGCCTTCCGCCGCCATTCCCTGGACAGTGGGAATCATGACCTCGTTCATGATTCGCATTTCCAGCTCTTCCGTCAGCACCGGGGCCGGAGAATAGGCGCCCATCCCGCCGGTATTCGGGCCACGGTCCCCTTCAAACACGGCCTTGTGGTCCTGCGAGGAAGGAAGAGGCAGAACCGTCCTGCCGTCGGTAAAGGCAATGAACGATGCCTCCTCACCGGTGAGAAATTCCTCAATCACAACCCTGTCCCCGGCATCACCAAAGGCGCGTTCCTTCATGATCAGGTCAACCGCCTTTTTCGCCTCAGCCTTTGCCCGGCAGACCAGGACCCCCTTGCCGGCGGCCAGGCCGTCCGCCTTGACCACGCAGGGAGCGCCGATCTTGTCGATATATTTCCGGGCCGGGCCGCGCTTGGAGAACACCTTGTAGGCCGCGCTGGGGATATTATACTTTTTCAGGAAATCCTTGGTAAAGACCTTGCTCCCCTCAAGCTCGGCGGCAGCGGCGCTGGGGCCGAAAATACGCAGTCCCTTTTTCTCAAAGGCATCAACTATCCCCTTGGTCAGGGGATCTTCCGGACCCACAATGGTCAGGTCAATCTTTTTAGAGAGGGCGAACCTGACCAGTCCCTTCACATCACCGGCAGACAGGTCCACACAGGTGGCCATCTTCCTGATCCCGGCATTGCCGGGCGCACAGTAGATCCTGCTTACCCTGGGACTCTGTTTTAACTTCCAGACAAATGCATGTTCACGACCACCGGAACCAACTACCAGAACTTTCATACCAGTCTCCACTGAATTTTTTATATACTACAGGAATATCCGTATCCAGCCTGAGAACGTACATATATACAAAACCCATTCGTTGGTCAAGTCTCCAGAAACTCATTTGAAAAACAGAGTTACAGGTAAGTTACCGCACTGGCGTAAAGAATCGACATCCGGCACAACCTGTTCGGATCAATTACATTAATGAAAAACAATCTCTATTTTACTTGACACGGTGTCTCCCTCTCTGGTAACTTCGGCTGAATGAGTACTCATTCTTTTTGATATCCAAAGCCAATCTTGATTTCTACCTGATGAAAACAGCAGATAAGCACAGCAAAATAATCCGGGCTGCGACAAAGGTTTTTGCCAAAAAAGGTTTTTTCAATGCCAGGATTTCGGACATTGCGAAAGAGGCAAAGGTTGCTGACGGGACCATATATCTCTACTTCAACAACAAGTACGATATGCTGCTGTCGGTTTTTGAGGAAAAAATCGGCAAGCTTGTGGACCAGATAAATTCCCAGATCGAAAAAGAGGATGACCCGCGCCGCATGCTGGAGCTGTTCATAGCCAATCACCTCAGGGAAATGAAAAAGAATAAAAACCTTGCCGAGGTGATCCAGATTGAACTCCGCCAGACCAACAAGATGATCAAGGACTACCGGAACAACAGGTTCAGCGAGTACCTGAATATTATTTCAACGATCATCAAGGAGGGGCAGAAGAAAAAAGTCTTTCGCCAGGACATCCTGCCCGGCATTGCCAAGAGGGCCATATTCGGAGCCCTGGATGAAATAGCCAGGATATGGAACATCAACATAGACTCCGAATACGCCATAGAAGAAACCGAGCATCAGGTTATCAGAATTTTTCTCGTGGGAGTGCTGGAAAACCCGGGCGGGTGATGAAACGGCGGGCCTGAGGATGCCGCCATGCAATGTATTTACTCACAGCCTAATAGCCTTCAACCTAAAACCTAAAACTCTCATGCCCTGTCCGAGGCATTGATATCAACCACCTCGAATTCTCTTTCTCCCCCCGGTGTCCTGGCCAACACCTCATCGCCGACTGATTTACCCAGGATAGACTGTCCCAGGGGGGACAGGACGGAGATGGAACCGTTCTTCACATCCGCCTCTTCAGGGCCCAGGAGCTGGTAGGTTATCTCCTCGTCCGTTTCCATATCCATCAGGGTGACCACGGTACCGAAAACAGCCCGGTTGCACTCGACAGTCGAGCAGTCAATGACCTCGGCGCGAACCAGCTTGTCCTTCAGCTCCAGTATGCGCCCCTCGATCATCCCCTGCCGCTCCTTGGCCGCGTGGTACTCGGCATTCTCACTCAGGTCCCCATGGGCACGGGCCACCTCGATGGCCCGGACCACATCAATCCTGTCCACTCTTTCCAGTTTCTCCAATTCATCCCGCAACCGTTCATAACCGGCCCGGGACATTGGAATTCGTGTTACCATCTGTTTCTGTCCTCCGTTATTATAGCATCATTTATATGTTCTTTGGTGTACAAGGATCTCCCCAAAACTACTTCCACCCTCTCCCTTCAACCTTCCACCTTCAACCTTCCCCACGAATCCTGTCCAGCAGGTCTTGCAGTTCCATACCCCGTCCCCTTTGCTCAAGTAATCCAGCCAGTTCTTTTAATGACTTTTCGTCATGGGGATTTTCCTCAACGATCAGGGTAAGGACCTCGATAAGTTCATCGAACTTGCCTTTTTCCCGCAGGATACCGGCGATTTCGTGATACACACCGGGCCTGTCCGATGTCACCTTGACCAGGTCCTGCCAGAGCTGTTGACTGCCGTCATTTTCCACCAGCACGACCAGGTCCTTTGCAAGCTGCTTCTGGGCAAGCCTCTTTTTCTGCAGGACATTGCGGTTTGCCGGCTGCACGGCAAGAATATATTCATAATACTCAAGGGCCCTGTCAATCCTGCCCAGCCTGGCATTCAACTCGGCTGCCGTTTCGAGCAGACCGGTATCATGGGGTGTTTTTTTCAGCAGGACTTCTACGTGCTTCAGGCTCATTCTCCACATCTGTCTGTCCCGGTAATACCGGTAGAGCTGGGTATGCGCTTCGATATTGTCCGGATCGACGGATACAAGCTGCTGCCAGTATCCGGCGGCAGCATCCATGTGGCCCTGTTTTTCCTGCAAAAGGGCCTGGAGCCGAAAATAAACATCATCCAGGGTCCCCTGTTCAAGCCCTGCAAGGACCTTTTCCGCCTTGTCAAGCTGTCCCTCTTCAATCGCGAGCGCTGCCAGCTCCACCTGCCATCCTGTGTTATCAGGCTGCAGATTTATCAGCTGTTCAAGATAAGGAATTATATCCCCTGCATCTCTTTTCTGCAGCTTGAGGGCCATGACCAGGCCTTCAAGCACCGGAACAATTTCCGTTTCATCCGGTGCCGACGAATACAGCTGTTCGTATTCCTGAATCGCGGGGTCGAGTTTGCCGACTGCAACATAAAGCCTGGCCCGTGCCAGACGATACTCTCTGTTGTCAGGCTGGTTGACGATCAGTTTATCAAGCTGCTCATCTGCTGAAGGCCATCGTTCAAAATGAAGCAGAAGCGTTGTATACTCCCAGCGTGCCTCGTCAACATTTTCCTTCTCCGCAAGGAGGAGCTCGTACTGCACAAGTGCTTGCCGGAATTTCTTTTCGCGATACAGCGCCCGCGCAAGATCCCAGTTTTTTTTCCAGTCCGGTGACAGGGTTTCCTCATACCTGATTTCACGGTCAGGAACAGCCAGTGCCAGGCGTTGCTCTCCCACCTTGAGTAAACCAGTCTCCCCGGCCTGGACACCGGACGCGGAACCACAGGCTGACAGCATCAGCACCGCAGCCGCTGCCAGTGTTAATCGCGGGGATATATGTAGTGAAATAATCATCCAGGAATCCGTGTCATCACCTGTGGTAAAACCGGGCAATCTTCTCGACTACATATTCCTGCTGCGAGGCTTCCAGCTCCGGGTAAACAGGCAAGGCCAGTGTCTCCCGGGCGGCCTGCTCAGATACCGGAAAGGAGCTCTCCTGAAAGCCGTAAGGTTTCAGGCATTCCTGGCGGTGCAGGCTCAGCGGGTAATAGACTTCGCATCCTATGTTGTTCTGCCTGAGATACTCACGCAGACCGTCACGTTCAGGCACCCGGATGATAAACTGATTGTAAATATGGAAATTGTGCTGTGCACCATTATCCGCATCCGCATATACTGCGGACGGCAGGGTAACGATCTCACCACTCAGACCGGCGCCGGCGAACAGTTGGCGGTACAGAGCCGCATTCCGCCGCCTCGCCGTGTGCCAGTCCTCAAGATGCTTCAACTTTATCTGCAGCACACTTGCCTGAACCGGGTCAAGCCGGAAATTACCGCCGATCATGGTATGATAATATTTTGGTCTGGCCCCATGGTTACGAAGCGACTTCAGCCTGGCGGCAAAGGATTTATCCTGCGTGATCACCATGCCGCCGTCTCCGATTCCGCCCAGGTTTTTGCTGGGAAAAAAAGAAAAACAGCCGTCAATACCCATTGATCCGGCACGATGCCAGACAGTTTCATTGTCCCCTGTAACAACACACTCAGCGCCGATAGCCTGGGCGGCATCTTCAATGACAGGCAGTTCAAACCGGTCGGCCAGTTCCATTATACTCTGCATGTCGGCGCACTGACCAAAAAGATGTACCGGCATAAGGGCCTTGATCTTGTTCCCATTCTTCCTGTCAGCTTCCAGCGCTTCGAGCATGCGGACCGGGTCGATATTCATTGAACCCGGCTCGATGTCCGCAAAAACAGGTCTGGCGCCGACACGCAGGATCGACCCCATGGTTGCAAAAAATGTATACGGGGTGGTCAGAACCAGGTCTCCGGGTCCTATTCCAAGCCCCATAAGGCTTATCAACAGGGCATCGGTTCCGCTTGACACGCCAACGGCAAAGCCTGCGCCGCAGTACCCTGCCACTGATTCCTCGAACCCGGTCACCTCGGGCCCTAAAATAAACCGTGTTGAGTCGATAACACCGGTTACAGCCTCTATCAACTCCTCACGAAGAGCATTTATCTGCGGCTTTAAATCAAGCAAAGGTACATGCATTGTGGTTTCCATATTCAATTATTTATGAAGAAAACATCAGGTAAACAATACGAGGTTGTGGCAGGGTGTGATTTCAGGAATCAGACTAACCGGAGTTGGTCTTCAGGACCATGTGGTCACCACTGAAAAAATCTTTGACATCAGGCATGACCTTTTCAAAGTGTTTTCTCAGCTTCTTCAGGAGATTCGCCTCTATCTGGCGGACGCGTTCCCGGGAAATACCGAACTGATCGGCTATGGTCTGCAGCGTCTGCGGTTCATCGTTGAGCAGCCTTGTCGCAAGTATCACCTGCTCTTTTTCGTTGAGCTGCCCTTTCAGATCGCCCAGAATTTCCGCAAGCCGGTCACGTATTTCCTGGCTGGCCACTATTTCTTCAATACCCGGCCCTTCCTGGGGCAGGAAGCTTTTCTGTTCATCCTCGGAATCATTGCGGACAGGGCTTTCAAGGGAAACCTCCCAGTTGTCCATCCGCTGACCCATTTCAACAATTTCGCTCTCCTTGACCTTCAGCCTTTCAGCAAGAAGTTTCACCTCCGGCTTGAAGCCCTGGGCCTCCAGCAGCTTTTTTTCCTTGTTCAGACTGAAAAAAAGTTTTCTCTGCGCCTGGGTCGTGCCGATTTTCACGAGACGCCAGTTATCCATGATAAACTTGAGGATATAGGCGCGGATCCAGTACGCGGCATAGTAGGAGAACTTGACCCCCCTGTAGGGATCAAATTTCCTGGTCGCCTGGACCAGGCCCACGTTGCCCTCCTGCAGCAGGTCCATGAAATTCTGCATCCAGTATTTCTGAAAATCCATGGCCACCTTGACGACCAGCCTGAGATTGGACGAAACAAGCCGGTAGGCGGCATCCGGGTCGCCTTCCTCCCGGAAACGGATGGCCAGCTCTTCGGTCTCCTCCCTTGTCAGCAGCTCATACTGGCTGATTTCCTGGAGATACCTGTGCAGGGCCGGGTTGCTCAGGGCAGGAAGATTTGCGTCTTCGGACATAACAACAAGCGGGTGCTGTTCGTCGAAATCCGCTTTTATATTTTTTTCCTTGGTGGTCATGACCTGTTGCATACACGTGATACGGCACGTTACCTTGTGCAGAAAATAAAAAGACTCTGGTTAAGGGAATACCTTTCACAGAGTTCATAGTTCATTAATTTATATTATACACTATTTTATCAAAACATTCACTCACAACACCTATACACCACTTTACATGGAAATGCACTGATATCCGTTCACAGACAGTCATGTTTCCTGTTTGCAGGCCGGGCATGTCCGGAAAAAGTTTTCTTTTCTGGTGATGTATGCTATCAAATGCACCTTGGAATACCCGGAGAGAGAACAAATGAACCAGATCAGAAACTTCAGCATAATAGCCCACATCGATCACGGCAAATCGACCCTTGCCGACCGCATGATCCAGCTCTGCGGAATGGTCACCGAGCGTGAATTCAAGGACCAGCTCCTTGATTCCATGGATATTGAACGGGAAAGGGGGATTACCATCAAAAGCCAGGCGATCTGCCTTCCCTACACTGCCAGAGACGGCCGGAAATATCAGCTCAACCTGGTCGACACCCCGGGTCATGTCGATTTCAGCTATGAAGTCTCCCGGGCGCTTTCCTCCTGCGAAGGCGCACTGCTTCTCATAGATGCCGCCCAGGGTGTTGAGGCGCAGACCCTGGCCAACCTCTACCTGGCCATGGAAAATGACCTGGAAATCATCCCGGTCATCAACAAGATTGACCTGCCTTCCGCTGAACCGGAAAAAACAGCGGCCCAGATCGAGGAAGACCTGGGCCTTGAGGCTGCACACATCCAGTACTGCTCCGCCAAGACAGGCCAAGGGGTCGAGGATGTCCTCGAGGCCATCGTCACCCTGCTCCCCCCGCCGGAGGGTGATGCGGAGGCGCCGCTGGAGGCCCTGATATTTGACGCCAACTATGACCCCTACAGGGGCACGGTCATCTCCTGCCGGGTTATCAACGGCCGGGTCAGGCCCGGGGACATGATCAGGTTCATGTCCAACAACGCGGAATACAAGGTGGAGGAAGTCGGTACGTTCCACCTGCAGCGGCAACCGCAGAAAAAACTCTCTGCCGGAGAGGTGGGCTACATCATTGCCGGGGTGAAAACAGTGTCCGACACCCGGCCGGGCGACACCATCACCCTGGTTGAGAATCCCTGCCCCGCCCCCCTGCCCGGTTTCAAGGAAGTGCAGCAGGTCGTCTTCTCCTCGATTTATCCCATTGCATCCGACGACTACGAGGACCTTGCCGCTGCCCTGGAAAAACTTAAATTGAACGATGCCGCCCTGTCGTTCCAGAAAGACTCCTCCGCCGCCCTGGGCTTCGGTTTCAGGTGCGGCTTCCTGGGTCTTCTCCACCTTGAGGTTGTGCAGGAACGGCTGGAGAGAGAATTCGGCATATCACTTATCCTGACCGTGCCGTCTGTCCGGTACAATTTTTACCTCTCCAACGCAACAAAACTTGTCGTGGACAATCCCGCCTACTTCCCTGATCCCGGCAGTATCGACTCCATCGAAGAACCGTTTATCAAGGCCACCATACACATCCCGGAACGATACATGGGGGCGGTCATGACGCTGTGCATGGAGCGGCGCGGTGAAAACACCAACTATCACTATCCCATGCCCGGCCGGATCGAATTTACCTGCGAACTGCCGCTGGCTGAAGTCATTTATGATTTCTACGACCGCCTCAAGTCCGTAACCCAGGGGTATGGGTCCTTTGACTACGAACTGATAGACTACCGCAAAAGCGATCTTATCAAACTTGACATCCTGGTAAACGGTGAGGTGGTTGACGCCCTGTCCCAGCTGGTCCACAGCAGCCGGGCCCGGGAGCGTGGCCTCAGGGCCTGCGAACGGCTCAAGGAAGAGATCCCGCGCCATATGTTCAAGATTGCCATTCAGGCGGCCATCGGCGGGACGATTATTGCGCGGACCAATATTTCCGCCCTGCGCAAGGATGTGACCGCAAAATGTTACGGCGGTGATATTTCACGGAAAAGGAAGCTTCTGGAAAAACAGAAGGCCGGCAAGAAACGGATGAAAACCGTAGGGAATGTGGATATTCCCCAAAGGGCTTTTCTGTCTGTACTCAAGTCGGACCAGTAGTTTTCTGCTACCGGCCCGTTATGATCGGATTGCGGGGGATGAGAAATAGTCGGCAGAGACACCAACCAAAAGGCACGTTCTATGCGGTCGGCGTGCAGCCCCTCATCTGAGCGCATTTCACATTGGTTACATCAACACCTTTCTGGTGCATGATGCTCAATATCTCTTCTTTGCTGAAAATAGAGTCCTTCTGTTTGATCACATAGACAATACAGTCGCGGCAGATGTTGAAAGACAGGGCGTCAATCTCACGCATAACCTCCCAGCAGGGCTTGTCGGCATTATATGCCGGGCACTGGGTGGCCTGTTCACGGTTGCATTTCATGATTTCCCAGCATGGCCAATCTTCTCGCAGTGACATCTGAACCTCCATTTGAATACGTAAATAACAGGAAGAACCTTTTCAGGCCACCTTGTAAAAATGACTCTTCGCTCAATCACCCCAAGTCTGCACAAAACGGACCTTGAACGAAAAACCTCCTTTTGCAAAGTACCCCCCTCGCCCAAAACCATGAATTACACCATGAACTTGAACGAACGTATTAATTTACATCAATTCACATAAGATGCAAGCAGAGTTTGCAGGGGTTCACATCCACGCCCTGTTTTTGCGGAAAACAAAATCCTGTCATCAGCAGCCAGGGACAGGCCGGCATCGAGTGCAGCGGCGTTTCGCGCCAGCCTGTTGCCGGAGAGCTTGTCCGTCTTGGAGTACACCGGCACAAAGGAGAGGCCCTTGTTCCGCAGCCAGCCGATGAGATTGCGGTCGTGCTCCTTCAGTTCGTGCCGGATGTCGATAATAACAACGACACAGGCAAGGTTTTGCCTCTCTTCAAGATAGCGGGTTATCAGCTTCTCCCAGGAGGAGCGCATCCCCATAGAGACCTGGGCATACCCGTAGCCGGGCAGATCAACGAGGTACAGGCAGCCGTCTACTTCAAAGAAATTCAGGCTCTGCGTCTTGCCTGGTTTGGAGCTTGTCTTGACAAGGTTACGGCGGTTGACGAGCCGGTTGATGAGGCTTGATTTTCCCACGTTGGAGCGACCGGCAAAGGCAATCTCGGGATAGAGAGGCTCCGGAAGCTGGTCCATGCTGTAGACGCTTTTCAGAAATTGAATAGTGTTGAAATTCACGCACACCCCTTTTCATCCAAAATCAGGATGCCTGCCACTTCAAACCTTCCACCTTCCACCTGACAAACTTGTCTCAGATTACCTTGTTCAGAGCGTATTCGATAATACCCCTGGCCCCGATCTTTTTGAGCATGGGCACCAGTTCACGAACCTGGTGTTCTGAGATAACCGTCTCAACGGAAAACCAGTCCTGCTTGTAGAGCTGCGCGATCGTGGGAGCCGTAACGCTTGGCAGGACATCGATCAGCTCATCAAGAAGTTCATGCGGAATATTCATTTTCAGGCCCACAATCCGGTCCGCTTTCAAGGCACCCTGCAGGAGCATGGCGATATTTTCTATTTTCTCTCTTTTCCAGGGGTCTGCCACTGCCTCATGGCTGGCGATCAACTGGGTGTTTGACTCCATCAGTTCATGGATGACCCTGAGACCATGCGCCCGGATTGTTGATTCTGTTTCGGTCACTTCAACGATTGCGTCTGCAAGGCCGGACACTGCCTTGGCCTCGGTCGCGCCCCAGGAAAAGGCAATGTTCACCGGAATATTCCGGTTTTCAAAAAAACGGCGGGTAACATTCACCAGTTCGGTGGAAATTTTTTTACCGGCCAGGTCTTCCAGTCTGGTAATATCAGAGTCTCCGGGCACGGCGATAACCCAGCGGGTCGGCTTTCTGCTTACCTTGGAATAAACCAGATCTGCAATGACCTCCACATCGGAACCGTTCTCCATGGTCCAGTCCTTGCCGGTTATGCCGGCGTCCAGCATGCCTGTTTCGATATACCGTGACATCTCCTGGGGACGGCAGATGGAGCATGACAGCTCAGGATCGTCCACCTCCGGAAAATAGTTGCGTGAGGCAAGTTTAATCCGCCAGCCTGACTTTTCGAAAAGCTCAATAGTCGCCTTTTCCAGGCTCCCCTTGGGCAGCCCTATTATCAGCACGTTCATGCCCTGTAATCCTTCTGGTTTTTTTGTGAGTAATCTCAACCTTCAGCCTTCAGCCTGGCCCCTTCACTCCCTGTTATCTTTTCCCGTACACCTTCTCAGGGTCAAAGACCCGTTCCTTGTACACAACAAGGGAATCACCATCAACCCGGCGGAAGAAACAGGAACCATATCCCTTGTGGCAGGCAGCGCCCCCCTTCTGCTCCACCTTGAAAATCACGGTGTCCGCATCACAGTCAACAAGGATCTC
>JAJRVA010000059.1 GCA_024277485.1 Deltaproteobacteria bacterium
AAACTCGGCAAGGCCCTTGCCATAGTCACCCTTGTCATGAATAATGGCTATTTTTTTGACCTTCAGGACATCTACCGCAAAATCAACTTCAGTGCGTGCCTGCGCATCGTCAGGGGCTATGGTCCGGTAGAAGTTCGGGTAATCACCGCTCTGGGTGAGGGCGGGATTGGTCGCGGAAGGCGACATGACAATAATGCTTGACTCTTTATAGATGGGCAGGGCGGCCTTGGTTGCTCCGGAGCATATATGACCCAGGACAACATCCACCCCCTGGGAGACAAGCTTGGTCGCCGTATTGGTTGCGATTTCAGGCTTGCAGGCATCATCTTCCACAAGCAGTTCGATCTGTTTGCCGTTAATGCCACCGCTGGCATTAATCTCCTTGACAACGAGCTCCGCCGCCTTCACCGTGGGCAGACCGTATGATGCCAGGTCACCGCTGTGGGCACCGGCAACACCGATTTTTATTGTATCAGCGGCAAGAGCAGCTGTTGAAAAAGAAACGATACAGGAAACCACACCTAAAAAAAACGTCAATTTACCTGAAATTTTCACTTGTAACTCCTCCATACTTTAAAATTTTAACAGGGTGCCTGTCGCAGATTTTCATTGTATTACTTACTCAATTCACATATTTTTGCACTTAAAAATCTCCTTCGTGGTCTTGTGCCCGGCAGGGAATCAATCTTTGGTTAAACAGACGGTAGAATGAAAAATCGTGATGCTCTTTTTGTCCTTGGAAGGCCTTTTTCACCGTTTTATGGAATGTTGATGAATTTGCGGGCATCTCTGTACAGAACTGGAATTTTTCCTGTAACCAGGCTTGAGGTGCCGATTGTCAGCGTAGGTAATATAACTCTTGGAGGTACCGGGAAAACACCGGTTGTTCAGTATATTGCCAGGCTGCTGAAAAGCTGGGGATGGCGGCCGGCGGTGGTCAGCAGGGGCTATGGCGGTTCCTCCAGGGAAAAGATAAACATCGTTTCCAGGGGAGGGCAGCCGTTGCTTGATGCCTCCCGGGTTGGGGACGAGCCGAGACTGCACGCCGAAGTCCTGGACGGTGTCGCTGTTCTCACGGGTGCGGTGAGAAGTCTTCCGGCGAAAAAAGCCGTGGAACTTGGTGCTGATGTGGTGATTCTTGATGACGGCTTCCAGCATATGTCCCTTGATCGGACCATTAACCTTGTCCTGTTTAATGGAGACAAGCTGGCCGGCAACAGCAGAGTTTTCCCCGGGGGGGACCTCAGGGAACCGATGAAGGCGCTGAAAAGGTGCGACGGATTTATCATGACCGGCACCACGGAACGTAACAGGGGGAGGGTTGAGGGTTTTGCCGGTTTACTTGCCAGACGTTTTCCGGGCATACCGGTTTTTACCGCCCACTATACCCCTGCGTGTGTAGTCGGATATAACAGCAAAGGGGAACCCGTGAATGCTCTGAAGAAAGTAACAGACAGCATCAGTTTCTATGGTTTCAGCGGTATTGCCTTTCCGGAAAATTTTGAACAGACACTTCATGGTATGGGGATCAGCATTGCCGGTTTTCAATCCTTTCCGGACCATTACCGCTTTACACAGGCTGACATTCAGGAGCTTTCAGGGGCGGCGAAAAAGGTCGGAGCGGGTGCGTTGATTACCACTGAAAAGGATATGGTCAAAGTAAAAAAACTGTCTGCTTCCATGCCGGTCTATGCGGTCCGGATGGAAGCCGGACTTGATAATTCCTTTCATGATTTTTTACGGAAAAATCTGCCTGAAAGGGCGGAGGCTACGTAGCAGGAACCCTTTAGCACTGCTGTGTGAAAAAAGACACAGTTTGTGGCCGTGGCGAAAAAGTGTGTTGTTTTTTCAACAAATTTTTGCCTGCCCTCAGGGGGAAATTTTGTGGTGAAATGTGCTAATTAACTGTTTCTTTGTTTTTCCTGGCATATGTCGCCCTTTTTTCAGTGCGTGTCGGATTGTGGTCTGGAAATTGCATTTCTTTGACACTGTAATATTCAAATGAAGGCAAATGTGTAATTATTTCAACTAATCAAGGAAACAGAATGGCCTCAATTGAACCACATCAATATACCTTAAAACGTCCAGTCAGTTGCTGTGGAGTCGGCCTTCATGCCGGCATGACTGTCAACCTTATAATTAAACCGGCGCCTGCAAATACCGGCATACATTTTTATCGTTCCGACCTTGATGTTGATCAGGCTGTGCCGGCCCACATGAAGCAGGTTGTCGATACCAGGCTGGCGACAACACTTGGGAACGGGACTGCTACAGTTTCCACGACCGAGCATCTTCTTGCCGCATTGAGCGGGTTTGGTATTGATAATGCTGAAATAGAGCTTGACTCTTTTGAGGTTCCGATAATGGACGGCAGTGCCGCTCCGTTTACACGTCTCCTGGCAAAGGGCGGCAGGAAGAAACAGCGTGCCCTGCGGAGAGTTCTTCGGATTACAAGTCCGATCGAATACACTGAAGGTGACAAGTCTATCCTGATTGAGCCGTACAACGGTTTCAAGGTTACCGGGCGTATAGATTTCGGCAATGAGTCCATTGGCGATCAGGAGTACAGTATAGAGGTTACGCAGGATCGGTTCAGGAAAGAAATTGCCAGGGCAAGGACCTTTGGTTTTGTCGAGCATGTGGAAAGTCTGTGGGCCAACGGTATGGCCCTGGGGGGAACCCTGGACAGTGTTATCGCCATCCACTGGGACCGGCGCTCGATCTTGAATGAAGAGGGACTC
>JAJRVA010000004.1 GCA_024277485.1 Deltaproteobacteria bacterium
ATAATGTCATTTCTCCTGTTGTTTTGATGAGGCAATTTAACATAAATTACAAATAATTTCAATATGTTACCAGTAATTTATGTCGTAAAATTGATGTTTTTGCCAACGTATGTTATTTGTTTGGGCAACAGCCCGTTTATCCTTGACACTATTGGTAAATTCAGGGCAACAGCGCACCAGGGGGATGCCCGGTGTCTTTTCAGTGTGGCCGCAGCCGGCTGGTTGGTAGCGCGGTGAGCGGATCATCCGGCCAGTAGTGTTTCGGATACCGGCCCTTGAGTTCTTTTTTCACCTCGTGATAGGTGTTGCGCCAGAACCCGGCGAGGTCCCGGGTAACCTGGATGGGTCTTCCGGCCGGTGACAGCAAGTGGACAACGACAGCCACCTTGCCGCCATAGACAGCCGGTGTCGCGTCGATGCCGAACATCTCCTGGAGACGGACAGCAAGAACCGGGGCTTCACCGGGACGGTACGCCAGCCGCATCCAGGAACCGCTTGGAACCCGGAAATGGGTGGGCACCAGCCTGTCCAGCCTCTGCTGCTCCTGCCAGCAGAGAAGCGCAAGAAGGATGGGATAGAGATCGATTTTCCGCAATTGCTTCAGCGTGGTCACGGAATCAAGCCAGGGTGCCAGCCAGGACAGATCGGCCAGCAGGGCACTGTCCGACACATCTCTCCAGCTGCCGGGATCCCAGGTATGGGCGCACTGCATTCTGGCCTGCAGGTCACGGCTTTTTTTGTTCCAGGGCAGAGCCTCCATGCCCGTCTGCTGTATCCCCTCCAGGAGACAGCTCTTTACTCTCTCCGGATCAATCCCGGCCAGTGGCTCCCGGGAAAGCTCCAGGCTGCCGAGGAGCTGTACGGATACCGCTTCCACCTTTGTCATGTTCCACTCCACCCTGTCCTCCCGGGCAACGAGATGACCATGGTCCCGGATGATCTCATCACGGGTCAGGGATGCTCCCAGGAAAATCCGTCCCTGCTTCCTGCCGCCGTCAAGATGAGCGGCCACCAGGAAATCAGAGGCATGCAGGTGATCCCCGGCCGGGAGAACCGCACCGCGTCCCGATGACAGCAGGTGCTGACCGGCTCCCGGTTTCTTTTGTGCAATACGGTCAGGATACGCATAAGCCAGCAGCCGGCCGGCCTCCTGGACATTTTTTCCGGTCCCCTTCACTCCCAACAGCCGTTGATACTGGCTGCTTTCCCTGAGGATGCGACGGCAGAGAGAAGGGTCAGCACCCCGGGCCCGGACCGCTGCCGAATCTCCCTGCGCAAACCGGAGCAGGACATCCAGACGCTCTTCAATATCAACACTGCACACAGCATGGGCGCCACCGCGAAATATATCCCTGTTCTGCAGCAGGGCGGCCAGGCGACAGGCCAGTACCCCACGACCCAGGTCCCGGCCGCGCAGCAGCATGCGGGCCAGACGCGGGTGCAGGGGCAGGGAGCCGATCTGCCGGCCGACAGACGTCAGCATACCTTTTCCGTCCACAGCACCCAGCCGACCAAGAAGCTCGCGGGCCTGGCTGATCTGGCCGGCCCTGGGCGGATCAAGCCAGGGCAGCTCCCCCGGATCTCGCACCCCCCAGAGAAGAACTTCGAGCAGTAAAGGGGCGAGATCCGCGCCCACAATTTCAGGGGGCAGAAAATCCGGCCTGGAATGGTGTTCTCCCCTGGTCCACAACCGGTAACAGGTCCCGGGCCCCAGCCTGCCGGCCCGGCCGTCCCGCTGCTCAGCCGAGGCCTTGGAAATGGACACGGTCTGCAGGGTGGTCAGCCCGGTTGCCGGGGAAAAACATGGCACCTTTACCAGGCCCGAATCAATGACAACGGAAATGCCCTCGATGGTGAGGCTGGTCTCGGCAATGGGCGTGGAGAGGACAAGCCGCCTTCTGTCTGCCGGGGCAAAAACCAGGTCCTGCTTTTCCTTCGGCAGGTCGCCGTACAGCGGCAGGCAGAGGACATCACTGTCAAGCCGTCTCTGTACCGTCCTGATCTCGCCTGCGCCGGGCAGAAAGACCAGGATATCTCCGTCATGCTCACGCATGGCCCGCTCAATGGCCCTAACCGTTCGGGGCACAAGGTGATCCGCCGAGGCACGGGCACGATACTCTATGGCAACCGGGAAACAGCGTCCCTGCCCGGTAACCACCGGCGCGTCACCGAGAAACCCGGACACCCGGGCGGTATCCATGGTGGCGGACATGACAAGTATTTTCAGGTCTTCCCGCAACTGCCGCGCATCAAGGCACAGGGCCAGGGCCAGGTCTGCCGGCAGGGTCCGCTCGTGAAACTCGTCAAACACCACCAGCCCGACATCATGCAGCTCCGGGTCCTGCTGGATCATGCGGAGAAAAACACCCTCGGTCACGACCTCGATCCGGGTTCTGGAGCTGACCTGCCGGTCAAAACGGATGCGGTAGCCGACCAGCCCCCCCACCGCTTCTCCGGCAAGGACACTCATCCGCCCGGCGGCCAGGCGCACGGCCAGGCGCCGGGGTTCCAGCATGACGATTTTCCTGCCGGCCAGCCACTTCTCCCCAAGCAGGGCCAGGGGAACGACCGTGGTTTTGCCGGAACCGGTCGCGGCCGCAAGCACCACAGACCGGGATGCTTCAAGGGCATCCCGCAGCTCGGGAAGGACATCGTGAATGGGCAGGGAAGGCAGGGCACATTTCATTCTGTACCCATACCATTGCTTCAGATTCTCCTCAAGCCTGGAAAATTGCCTGATGCCTCCCTGTTCCATCGGCGTATATAAACCTGCTGTTTAATCAGATCCCGGGTGATAATTATATGTGATTGCGGCACGCGTTTTATGCAAAATTAAAATACAAATTGCATTTTGCATAAAAATGCCGTATCATTTGGTATGCAGATTATTCCGCGTACCATCGAACCCGCCCTCATTGACGGTGCCCGTCATTATCCTGTTGTGACCATAACAGGGCCGCTACAGAGCGGCAAAACCACACTCTGTCGGAAAGTATTCCCGGACAAGGCTTATGTCAGCCTTGAAAACATGGACACCAGAAATTTTGCCCGTGAAGACCCGCTTGGTTTTCTGGCAGGTCTGCCGGATGGCGCAATTCTTGACGAGATTCAGCAGGTGCCGGAGCTGCCGTCATATATTCAGACACTGGTGGACGAAAGACCGCAAAATGGCCTGTTTATCCTGACCGGGAGTCAACAGTTTGAAGTGGCCACGGTAATCAACCAGTCCCTGGCAGGGCGGACCGCGCTTTTAAAATTATTACCTTTTTCCCTGCAGGAGCTTGGCAAACGCGCGGCCGGAGCAAGTGTCGACGACCTCATTCTCACCGGTTTTTATCCACGTATCTGGAAAGAAGGACTTGAGCCGGTCCAGGCCTTGGGAAACTACATGGAAACATATGTTGAGCGTGATATACGCCAACTGGTGACCATTAAGGATCTGAGTCTCTTTCAACGTTTTGTCACACTCTGCGCCGGAAGGGTCGGCCAACTGCTCAACTTTAACAGTCTCGCCGCAGACACCGGCGTGTCTCACCAGACAGCACGGAACTGGCTCACCCTGCTTGAGGCAAGTTATATTGTTTTCCGCCTGCCGCCGTACCATGCCAATATATCAAAAAGACTGGTAAAATCTCCAAAGCTCTACTTCTATGATGTAGGTCTGGCATCCTATCTTCTCGGCTTAGAAAACGAACTGCATGTGAGTCGTGATCCATTACGGGGTAATCTTTTCGAAAACATGGTGGTGATGGAAGCTCTGAAATACAGGTTTCACAGGGGGCAACGCAGTAATTTAAATTTTTACCGTGACAGCAACGGCAAAGAGATTGACCTGTTTCTGCGTTACGGGCCGGACATTTTTCCCATTGAAATAAAATCCGGAATGACAATAGCCAATGATTATTTTAAAAGCATCCGCCTCCTTTCCAGGGACACTGATTTCCCATTGGGGGCCGGTCTGATTTATGGCGGTAAAACATCTCAACTTCGCCATGAAGTGTCGGTACATCCCGTACACGAACTTCACCTCCTGTTGGCTTCAAAGGAGGAAAAAAATGAGGGACGGGAGGCACTGTTTCGCAAGGCATAAGTCGTCAATAATTTAGAATCACAAGGTTCATGAGGAGCCTGCCATGAAAACAACCGGGCAATGCCGGAAAGGCGCGAAATGCGGTCATTACACCCAGGTGATATGGGGAGCTTCGAGGGAGCTTGGCTGCGGCATGGCTGCTGTCCCGACAAGGGGCAGGTCTGGGTCTGCAGCTATAACCCGCCGGGGAACGTTATCGGTCAGTCCCCTTACTGAGATAGGTTGAAGACGAAGTGGGAAAAATTTCAGGCGTTGCCAGAGCCAACGGCCAGGCACAATAAAAAGGACGCCCCCTCTGGTGAGAGAAAGCGTCCTTTCTAACAAATACCTGCTACGCGTTTATACAATCGCCGGTGCCGGGTCCATACCCGGATCCATCATGAGGCCCGTCACCGCCGTTGCCGGTGCCGTCTCCCGGGCCATGGCCGCCGTTGTCGCCACTGCCGCCATTGCCGTTTCCGCCGCCACCGCCGCGGGCAAGCAGTTGACTGTTCTCAAGGCTGAAGATGATTCCTGTTTGACAATCCCCGGTACCGGGACCGTAGCCCGAACCATCCGCGGGACCATTGCCGCCATTACCGGTGCCGTCACCGGGCCCATGACCACGTCCGGCCATGACCGGTACTGCCAGCATCAAAATAGCGGCTGCCGTAACAAGAATTTTTGCGATCTTCGTTGTCTGTTGCATCTGTAACCTCCTGTTGTTGTATATGTACCCGGACGACAGCAGGAAGGTCATCCCCCTGCCTTACCCCGTCCATCGGGCGAATCTACCCTGACAACGGCTGGGGTGCGAAAAGGTTACAGTTTATTTTATTTTTCTTTCCCGGCCGGGGATGGCGAGTATATTTTGCACTTGCACGCAATTAAGAAGGGTGAGGCTTGCTGTTTTTTCTTCGAAAAACATGTAACCTTTTGCCGCGAAAAACGTTATGTGAACAAGGTGAATACTTTCCGGAAATTCTACACAGAAAACAAAGAGCGGCTTTTTGGCTATCTCCTGCGTAAAACAGGCAACTCGCATCTCGCTGCCGATATCATGCAGGAGAGCTTTACCCGCTGTCTGGAACGGTATAAAGACAAGGAGCAGAGCCCGGCCCTGCTCTTTACCATCAGCAGGAACCTGCTCTACGATCATGCGCGGAAAAACCGGCGGGACACCTCGTTTGACGAGCAATACCATGGTGTGGATACTGACCGGGAAAATGTATACCAAGTTCGGGAAGAGTCCAGGCGTGTTCTGGCGGCACTGCGGCAACTGGATGAAGAGGAACGTGATATCCTGGCGCTTGTGGTGAGCAGCGGGCTGACCTACCGGGAAATCGCCAAAATAACCGGCAACAGTGAATCAAATATCAAGGTGAAAGTACACCGTTCACGGTGTACATTGCGGAAAATTCTCCAGCAGGACGAAGTATGAAGGATCATCTCATCAGCATGTTCATAGACAATGAGCTTGGTCTTGACGAAAAAATAGATTTTGTCGAGATCGTGCACCAGGACAAACAGTTCAAGGATGAAACCGTTGACCTGTTAGGTCAGGAAAAACTGCTGCAGGGCGACCTGGGCCCCCCGGTGCCCGAGATGCGGCTTCCGGTAGAAAAAAGCTTGAAAGCCGCTTTTTTCCGGGCCTGGTTGCCACCGTTCGCCGGATTTGCTGCGGCCATGCTCCTGGTCATGGGTGTCTTTCTCCTGCGCCCCCAGCAGGCACAGGACGTGGGCCTGGAAAAACCGTTTCGCTTTGTCATCTACCGTCCTGATGCCAGGCAGGCGAAAATTGTGGGCACATTCACAGACTGGAAGCCCATACCGCTGGAAAAAACAGGGAACGGGTACTGGACCATCAACCTCAATATTCCCGAGGGAGAGCACCGCTACAGCTACCTGGTTGATAATGAAAAACAGATTGCCGATCCCACGGTCCCGGCCCGGGAACAGGATGACTTTGGCGGAGAAAACTCCATAATCCAGGTTGCCGCGCTGTGAACTGGTTTGTTGTGACAGGCCTGCTTTTCCTGGCCGTTTTGAGCGGGTGTGCCGGCCATTCCGTCGTTCCCAGGGGCAACTCCCTCACATTCTCCCTGCGCATACCTGGTGCGACCAGGGTACAGCTTGCCTCATCGGTTGATAACTTTACCCTCCATGATGCTGTTCGAAACAGTTCGGGAGTCTGGCAGGTTACTGTCCCGACCTCCTCCCCTGGGGAGGTGCAATACTTTTACATCGTTGACGGTGGTGCGTATCTCCCGGAGTGCCGCCTCAGGGAAACAGATGACTTTGGTTCGGAAAACTGTCTTTACCAGCCTGCTCTGTAACCTTTTCCCGGCTCGGAAGTTATGGTAAGTAGACAGACAACGCAGAGAATACAGCCCGTTATGAAAAAATCGATACCAGTTATTTTCCTGTTCCTGCTCCTGACCTCCGCAGCTTTTGCCGGAGAGCTGGACGAGAACATGACCAGAGTTATGAACAAGGCCGGATTTGCGCCGCAGCAGATCAGCCGGGTTCAGCAGTTGATCTCTGTTGCAAAGCAGAAGGGACTTCCGGAAAAGGCAATTGCCGGCAAGGTTCACGAAGGTATTGCCAAGGGTATCGCACCGGAAAACATTGTCCGGGCCACGGAAAGAGTCACCTCCCGTTATGAGTATGGATATGACCTGGCAGAAAGACTGGCCGACAACAAACAGCAGGTTGCCCGCCTCGGCAACACCGTTGCCGCCGGGATCGCGGCAGGTTTGCAACGCCGGGATGCGGAAAAAATCGTCAACAGCCTGCACAGCAAATCACAGGGCATGGATCGGAAAGGACTCTACTCCCTGGCCGAGGAAACACTGCTCACTGCAAGAGACATGTCCCGCCGGGGTGTTTCTTCCGCGACAACGGCAGAGGTGGTCGGCAAGGCGGTGGAAAAGGGTTTTGATGCCCATGGCATGCGCACCATGCGCAGATCCTTCAGCAGGCATGGAGGGCCTGGAAACGCAGAATCACTTGCCATGGATTATGGAAAAGCCATTGAACAGGGCGTAGAAGCCGGAGGCCTGGGAGACCATGATGGTATGGAAGGCAGAGGCACTGGAGAAAGGGGTGGCAGCGAGGCTGAAAGCGGCCATGGCGGCGGGGACACCGGAGGATCAGGCAGCTCCGGTGGTTCAGGCGGAGGTGGCTCAGGTGGCGGTGGCGGTAACCATTAGGGCAAGGGTCGCGCGGTCGCAGCGCAATAAGTCGCATAAGTATAGTCGCAACAGTCGCACCAGTCGCAGTCGACAGTCGCGCGAGTCGCAGGGTCGGACCAAGATAACACGCTGAAATTCAGTCATTTCTTTGCCAAAAATAGACGTTTTTATGGCTTAAAAGTACCTTTTTAGCACCAAAAAGGGCATTACAAGGAACTTGAGGCTCTTTCAGAACGGTCGTACCGTTGGTTGACACTACCGAACACTTCAGGGCCCGGATTGACAATTTTTCCTGGATATCCATTATGAATGGTTCACTGCCAACGTGTGGTGAACCACTTAAATGGGCCCCATGAGCATATTTGTCAACCCATGTTCGTCCTCAAAAAACGTATGGGATGAAAACCAGCCCCGCAATTCAGTAACACATCCATGTACAATAATTTCTGTAGTCAGAAATTAAACAGTCGGCTACTGTAAACATGCAACTCTTGTGAATTCAAGTAAAAAATGAATATTGTCGTTTTTTTGTCAGGATGACAAAAAGAGAACAGTGGAAGTAATTCCCGCCCGGAAAGCAGGGATATCATATAGTCATGACATCAACAAATGATATACTGGTACTGTAACAGTTGACGAACTACACTTAACCTTTCCAGGGGAAACGGGCAGGCCGACCGACCGTTGCTCCCGGTCGGTCTGCGGTGAGACTTTATCCGGTATGTGCCATGCACCACTCATAGGCGTTTCGGAACATCTGCAGCCAGGGAGAGACTTCCAGGTCCTTCATCTCCTCGGGCAGCCAGTGGGCCTGCCAGGGGAGAAAGACCCGCTCAGGATGCGGCATCATGGCCAGGTGGCGGCCGTCCGGTGAACAGAGCCCGGCCAGGCCTCCCGGAGAACCGTTGGGGTTGAAGGGATAGGCCTCGGTGGGATTGCCCTGGTCGTCCACGTAGACCACCGGGGTCATGCCTTCCGCCTGCACCCGGTCGCGGATTACCGGGTCAGGGAAGTGAAGCCTGCCCTCGCCGTGGTCGACATGGATGCCGAAAACAAGGTCCTGCATGCCCTTGAGCATGATGGAGCTGCTGTCCTGCACCTTGAGCGTGACCCAGCGTGATTCAAAGCGGCCCGAGGTGTTGCGCACAAAGCGCGGCTGGTTCTCCGGCTTAATTCCCTGCCAGGGCACCCAGCCAAGCAGCCCGAACAGCTGACATCCGTTGCAGATGCCAAGGGTGAAGGTATCCTCGCGGTTGTAAAACTCGTCGAACATCCCCTTCAATCTTTCGTTGAACAGGATGGTGGCTGCCCAACCCTTGGCCGACTCCGGCACATCGGCGTAGGAGAACCCACCCACTGCGGCCAGCCCCCGGAACCCGTCAAGGGAAATGGCGCCTTCGAGCAGGTCGGTCATGGTTATGTCCCAGGGCTCGAAACCCGCCGTGTAAAAGGCGGAGGTCATCTCCCGGTCCGAGTTGGAACCCTCGTCACGCAGGATGGCAACCTTTGGTTTATCTGTTCTGGTCAGGACATCCACAGGAGGAAGCACGGGCGTAAAACTCAAGTGGTAGGCCGGCCCCCTGCGGTCAAAGATATTTTTCTTTTCCTCGTCAGCGCAGGCCGGGTTCATCTGCAGCCGGTCCAGCTGGTAGCTTGTTTCCTCCCACCACTGCCGGAGGACCCGCATGTCCTCGTCCAGCACAAGGTCGTCATTGTAATGGAGGATAATTTTCTGCTCCGGGATTGTCAGGCCCAGGTTCCGGTACGGGATACCGTTCTCCCGCAGTGTCTGCATGACCTGCTGAGTGTCAAACTCCCTGCACTCGAAGACCAGGCCCAGTTCTTCCGAAAACATGGCTTCAACGGCTGAACTCTCCCCCTCAACAAATAACTCAAGGCCGCAGTTGCCCGCAAAGGCCATTTCAAGCAGGGTCGTTACCAGGCCGCCGTCGCTGCGATCATGCCCGGCAGTGATGAGGGCTTTGTCAACAAGATCCTGAACGACCTGGAATGTTTTCCTGAGCAGGGCCGGGTCATCCAGGTCCGGCGGCTCGTTGCCCAGGTGTCCCAGGGTCTGGGCCAGGGCGGTGCCTCCCATCCTGTTTTTCCCATACGCCAGGTCGATAAAAATGAGGTTGCTCTCGCCGGGATGCTTCAGGTCCGGGGTAACCACCCTGTTGATATCGCGCATGGCCGCGTACGCGGAAATGACCAGCTCACGCGGAGATTTCACGGTTTCATCGCCAACCATGGTGGCCATGGACAGGCTGTCCTTGCCGCCGTCAACCGCCATGCCGATATGTATCATGGCATCCCGCATGGCCGTGGCCGCGTCGTTTAAGGCGGCTCCCTCGCCGGGAAGTTTGGGCGCCCACATCCAGTTGGCCGAACACTTGACCTGCTCCAGATCATCCACCTTGGCCCAGACCAGGTTGGTCAGGGATTCGCCCACCGCCATGCGCGCGCCGGCGGCAGGGTCAACCAGCATCTTGACCGGCTGTTCACCGATGGCCGTGGCCCCCCCGCTTCTGCCGAAGTGGCTCTGCGCGACAACCGCCACATCGGCAACGGTCAGCTGCAGCGGACCGCAGCACTGCTGCCTGGCGATAAGCCCTGTTACGGCCCGGTCCACCTTGCTGGTCAGAAACCGTTTCGAGCCCACTGACACCAGGCGCAGGACATCATGCAGCCCGTCACGGACCGTCAGGTCATCCGGCACAACCAGCGGGGTGAGTTTCGGATCTATCCTGGTATCCTCAAAGGTCTTCTGCGGAATATCGCCAAGCACCTCGGCAAGCTGCAGGTCAACAGGCGTTGAGTTGTCCTGGCTGTCATGGACCACGAAGCGGAGATCACCGGTCACTTCACCCAGCACCTCACAGGCCACCTTTTCCCGGTCACATATCTTTTGAAACTGCTCCAGGTTCTCCGGCCGAATAAGAAAGCCGTTGCGCTCCTGGTACTCGGCCACGTATATTTCCAGCACCGACATGGTGGGATCGCCCACCCGGATGTTGCGGATCTCGATCCAGCCGCCCGAATGCTCCACCAGCTCCTTGAGCACATTGGCCGGGCCGCCGGCTCCCTGGTCATGGATCACGTCGATAAGTGTTTTATCACCCATCTCGTTGCAGGCCCGGATGACCCGGTTCATTTTCTGCTCCATCTCGGCATCGCCCCGCTGCAC
Source organism: Deltaproteobacteria bacterium (assembly GCA_024277485.1). The sequence goes on from JAJRVA010000004.1 coordinate 10,451, forward strand.
CGCATCAAAATCAAGCTCAGAGACATTCTCGCCCTGCAGCATGGAAGAGGCGGCGCCGCCGCCGAATCCCACCCGGTAGGCCGGACCGCCCACCTGGACGATTTTCATGCCCTTGAGTTCCGCGCCTTTTTCCGTATGGAGGTCATCAATCTGGCCGATGCCGCCGGTGAACATGATGGGTTTTAAAAACCCCCACCGTTCTCCGTTTTCAAGGCGCATGTCAAAGGAACGGGTAAAGCCCTGGATCAGGGGTTCCCCGAACTTGTTGCCGTAATCAGAGGCGCCGTTGCTGGCCTCGATTTCAATCTCCAGGGGGGAGGCCAGGTTTTCCGGGGCCGCGTAGGTGTTTTCCCACTTCAGCTAATAGCCAGGTATGTTCAGGCTTCCCACGCAGTAACCGGCAGTGCCGGCAACAACGAATCCACCCTTGCCGGTCCCCTGGATATCACGGATCCTGCCGCCGGTACCGGTTTCTGCGCCTGGAAAGGGCGCCACCCCGGTGGGAAAATTGTGCGTTTCCGCGGTAAAAATTATATCGTACCTGACTGTTGCGGCTGAAAACCTTGATGGTTTTCCCGGGTTTTCCGGCAGAATAGTGTTGACCTCATGCCCCTGCACACCGCTGGAGTTGTCCTTGAACGCAATGACGCTCCCCTTGGGGTTTGCCTCCAGGGTGTCGGTTACGACCTGAAAAAGGGTTTTTTCCTGCTCAACTCCGTCAATGACCTGCCTGCCGCGGAAAAAACCGTGCCGCGAATGCTCGCTGTTGGCATTGTTGAGATCCATGATCTCGACAATGGTCGGGTTGCGGTCATGCTTGCCGACAAAGTAGTCGTAATAGAAGTTGCGGTCCCATTCATCCATGGAGATACCGGGGATAGCAAGCAGGGCATCCGGTCCACCTCCCTTGAGATCGACTTCGTACACCGATTCGGGAACAATACCGGTTGCAAAGGTGCTCAACGGCTCTGGATACGGACACTCGGTCATCCGGTCGTAGTGAGCGGCTACAAACTGCTCCATATTCTCACCTGGGGGAACAGTGTAGCGCCGCGAACGTTCAACCCGGGTAATCTTGTCAAGGCCTATGGCCCGGCAGATGGACACCATGTTGGACGACCAGGCCGTGGCAAAGTTCATGCGCGGTCCAACCTCCACCACCCGCTCTCCGGACAGGTACGGAGAGGTTGATATGGTGCTGAGCAGAAAACCGTCAGCCAGGACAAGCTTCAACCGGTGCAGCTCATCATCGTTGAAGGGGCTGACCGTCTCCACGTTCAGGCAGTATTCCATGTCTTTGCCGACCCTGCGATAGAGGCGGCTGACTGTTGTTCCCATGATTATAACCTTTCTAACATAGTAATATTTTTATACTTCAAGGACATTCTCTGTACTGCGGAAATCAGTATAAAATCTATCACTAAACAGTTTTTTTTTCTGTAGAAAATTACCACTTCCGCAGAAAAAATAAACGCTGTACCCCTATGTATCGGATAACAGCCGACAAATAAAAATCCGGGCCGAGCAGGCCTTATTGTGCCTCTACAGGGACACCATCCTTAAACTCACCAACATATTTTTTACCATCAGGAGAGTAATACGTTCCCTGGCCGTTCGGTTTCCCATCCTTGAAAGCGCCGACGAGCTTCACTCCATTGGCAAAGGTAAGCGTCCCCTGGCCGTTTTCCAGCCCATCCTTGTATTCACCTGTATACGTTGAACCGTCGGCATAGGTAAGTTTTCCCCGGCCGTTCGGCAGTCCATTCCTGAATTCGCCGACATACTGCTTGCCGTTGGGATAGGTGAGCGTTCCCCGGCCGTTCGGCAGTCCCCTCCTGAACTCACCGACATGCTGCTTGCCGTTGGGATAGGTTACAGTTCCCCGGCCGTCCTGCTTCCCATCCTTCCACTCTCCGACATATTGCATTCCATTGGGATAGGTCATGGTTCCCTGGCCGCTCGGCCTTCCATCCTTGAACATACCTTCATACTTTCTTTCGTCAGGGAAGATATGCGTGCCCCGGCCATGCCTGCGTCCGTTCTTCCAGCCTCCTTCATATGTTGAGCCGTCGGAGAAGGTGTATGTCCCGATACCGTTTTCACAGTCCCCCTCAACACATTCGCTGGGCGAACACGAAGAGAAAAGAAAGAGGCAAAGCAGGGTAAAAACAACATAGTGTAATTTTTTCAAAGTACCACTCCTTGAGGGGGGATAGATTTTGCTGTTACACCAGCTCCGCCATGACTCTATTCGCAAGCCGCAGGCCGGTCCCGGTCAACCGGAGAGACTCTCCTTCCACCTCAACCAGGCCACTGTCCCGTAGCTGCCGGAGAGTCTGTCCGTAATACTCTTCCAGCTCAACACCGAAACAATCGGCCAGGGCAGGGATGGAAACGCCCTCTGTCATCCTGAGTCCCATGATCACTGTTTCCCGGAAGCGGGCTTCCGTGTCAAGCTCTTCCATTTCCACGTACGGGGACTGTCCGGTTTCAATTCTCCGGCAGTATTCATCCATGTCGGCAATCCCCTTGAAGCGCCTGCCGGAAAGACAGGACACTGCGCCCGCGCCAATACCTGTGTACGGGCCGTTACGCCAGTAATTGCTATTGTGCCGGCACTCTTTGCCCGGCCGGGCATAGTTGGAAATCTCATACCGGGAAAACCCGTTTTTCACTGTTTCCTCCAGGGTTGCGGCCATCATCTCCAGCACCTGCTCCTCGTCCGGCAGGGAGAGTTTTCCCTGCTTCCGCATATCGGCAAACACCGAGCCCTCCTCAATCGTCAGCTCATAGATGGAGAGGTGATCCGGCCCAAGCTCACAGGCCCTGGCAAGTGTTTGTCTCCAGCCGGAGACGGTCTGCCCGGGCAGACCGAACATCAGGTCAAGGCTCACGTTGACAAACCCCGCTTTCTGCGCGGAGACAACCGTTTCCACGGCCTGTTCCGCCGTATGGAGACGGCCGAGTTTCCGCAGCTCCCGGTCGGAAAACGACTGCACACCGATGGAAAGCCGGTTGAAGCCGGCCTGGAAAAGCTGTTCCAGTTCCTGCTCACCGGCTGTTGCCGGGTTGACTTCAATGGATATTTCGGGCGTATTGTCTGTGAAGGAAAAACTTTGCCGACAGGTATCCAGCATTGCGGCAAGGAGGGCTGTCGGCAGGACAGACGGAGTTCCACCCCCGAAAAAAATCGTTGTTACTCCGTCATTTCCGTCCTGTTCCAGCCGGGTGAACTCGCTGAGCTGACGCTGGACCGCATGGCAGTAGCGTTCATACATGTCACTGCCCCCGGCAACAGAAAAAAAAGTGCAGTACAGGCACTTGCGGGCGCAAAAAGGAATATGCAGGTAAAGACCCTGTTCCCGGGTGCGCATTCCCACCTTATCGGCCCAGGGTTTCGATCATACCGCGGCATTCATCCTGGATCTGTGCCATGATGCCGTGGTCGGCAAAACTGAACACCGTATCGCCTGCGCCGATGATCAGGTGGTCAAGGAGCTTGATATGCATGAAGGAGCAGACCAGGTGGAGAGTGCGGGTCAGCTGCCTGTCCTGCTCCGAGGGCTGCAGGCTGCCCGAAGGGTGGTTATGGGCTATGACCAGCGCAGCGGCATTTCTCTTGAGTGCGGCCTTGACGACCTCACGCGGATACACGGTATTGACGGTCAAGGTTCCCTCGCTCAGCACCTCGGAATCAATGATGCCATGCGAGGCGTCAAGATAGAGGACCACAAAGGCTTCCCGTTGCAGGCTGCGCAGGAGATGAATAAGATATTCCCCCACATCCCGGGAAGAGGAGATGAATTTTTTGCCGGTCAGGCGCTGCTTGAGGTAGCGGCGGACAACCCCCTGGATAAAGTGAAGGGCAAAGATATTTTTGGGGCCCATGCCTTGAATGCGGGTCAGCCTCTGGCTGGAGGCATCCAGGACACCAGGCAAGGAGCCGAATTCCTTCAGGGCATCCCTGGCAGGATTCTTACAGTCCATGCGGGGTGTGCCGAAGGTGAGCAGCATCTCAATGATCTCGGCGTCGCTGAACGCCTCAATGCCATATTCAAGAAACTTTTCCCGGAGCCGTTTCCGGTGCACGGCTCCCCTCTTCTGCCACTCGCTCTTGTCCACGGTTGATTGTGCCGGCTTCAGCTACACTTAACCCAGTTCCTGCTGAAACAGCTTGTTGGCTAACTGGGGATTGGCCTGTCCCTTGGTTTTTTTCATGAGCTGGCCGACAAAGAAACCCATCACCTTTGTTTTGCCGTCCCGGAACTGCTGGGCCTGGTCGGGATTTTCAGCAATTATTTCCCGGACCAGGGCCTGCAGTTCCCCCTCATCGCTCATCTGGACCAGGTTTTTCTCCTTGACGATGACATCCGGGTCTTTGCCTGATGCAAGCATGTCGGCAAAAACAGTCTTGGCAATCTTGCCGGAGATGATGCCCTCATCCACCATGTTCAGCAACCGGGCCAGCTGTCCGGCCCCGACAGGACAACTGCCGATATTTTCCGGGCCGTACTCGCGCAGAAGCTCGGTGCCGATCCAGTTGCTGAGTTTCTTGGGATTGGCGTACTCACCGAGGGCCTCTTCAAAAAAATCAGCCAGCTCACGTGAAGAGGTGAGAATCCCGGCATCATATTCCGACAGTTCAAAGTCATCGATAAAACGTCGGCAGCGCTGGTCCGGCAGCTCCGGCAGACTGTCCCTGACCCGCGCGATCCACTCCTCGTCGATGATGACCGGCACCAGGTCAGGATCGGGGAAGTAGCGGTAATCATGCGCCTCCTCCTTGCCGCGCATGGATTCGGTGCACCCCTTGTCCGGGTTCCACAGCAGGGTTTCCTGGACCACCTTGCCGCCGTCAAGGAGTACATCGCGCTGGCGCCGTTCCTCGTATTCAAGGGCTAACTGCACGTTTCGAAACGAGTTCATGTTCTTGAGCTCGGTGCGGGTGCCGAATTCTTCCTGGCCAACCGGGCGCAGGGAAATGTTGGCATCACAGCGAAAACTGCCCTCCTGCATATTGCCGTCACTGATGTCAAGATACCGGACAATGGCATGCAGTTTTTTCAGGTAGGCCACCGCCTCTTCCGGCGAACGGAGGTCAGGTTCACTGACTATCTCAAGGAGCGGGGTGCCGGTCCGGTTCAGGTCCACATAGCTGACCGGCTCTCTTTCATCATGCACCAGCTTGCCGGCATCCTCCTCCATGTGCGCCCTGGTGATGCCGATGGTTTTCTTCTCTCCATCCACCTCGATCTCCACATGCCCGTGTTCGGCAATGGGAAGCTCGAACTGGGAGATCTGGTATCCCTTGGGAAGATCCGGGTAAAAATAGTTCTTGCGCGCGAAACGGTTGTCCCGGTTTATGGTCGAATCCGTTGCCAGGGCAAGCTTGAGGGCATTTTCAACGACCTGCCTGTTGAGCACCGGCAGGGAGCCGGGCATGCCGAGACAGACCGGGCATACATGGGTATTCGGCGGCGCCCCGAACCGGGTGGAGCAGCCGCAGAAAATTTTACTCTTTGTCTTCATCTGGGCATGGATTTCAAGCCCGATTACTGTTTCAAACTCCATCGTATCCCAACAGTTCTCTCAAATTTTTCCTCGATGTACCCATGTCTGAATTTTTTTCAGTTCATCCGGCCACCGGTCGGAAGCCCGCACCTCGATGAACATCCTGAACAGCTCGTCTACCAGTTCCACCAGCTGTTCAAAGAGCGATACCCGTTCAAGGAGCCTGCCTTCCATTGACTCGGGATCATCTCCCTCGTCGCTGCCGGCAACGGTTTTCGGCAGTCTGACATTACGAAATTCCATGGTTGCGGCCGCCAGAGTCGCGTTAAATTCATAGTCCCCCCGCACCAGCCTGATCCTGGCCTGCTCGGGTTTCTTGCCCATCAGCAGGCCGGCCCGCGCCTCCTTCAGCTCGGTCTGCAGGCCCCGGCAGATGACCTTTTCACTGGAATCCCCCTCTCCATACTCCAGCAGCATGTGTTTTTCAAATACCACCAGGACATCCCCGATGCCCGGAATATCGACAGAACCACCCCGCTCCTCGCTCTTGAACCAGAGCCAGGCCAGGAACTCCTGCCCGACAAATTTTTTCTCCTGTACCAGGTCAACCAGATCCATAAAAATATCACCTTATCCTTTTTCAGCTGCCTGTAATCTTCTGGTTCCTGTCATTTTCAATGTCAATCTCATCCTTTTCGATTTCTACAAAATCACCACTCATTCCGGGAAGCTCAAAAAGGGCGAAAGCCCGCTCCTGGTAGCGAGTCGCCTCTTCTTCCCTGCCCATCTGGCTGTACAGCTCTGCCATGTTGTTTAAAACAACAGCAAGATTTGGATGATCCCTGCCCAGTTCCTTTTCAGAAATTTCAAGCGACCTCTTGAACAGCGGTTCCGACTGTTCGAACTTATCCTGCCTTCTCAGCAGCTCGGCAAGGTTGTTGAGAATTGCCCCGACATCATGATGATCTTTACCCAGAACCCTTTCCTTGATCGCAAGCGCCCTTTGATACAGAGGCTCCGCCTTGTCTTCAAGTTCCAGTTCCTCATACAGGCCGGCAAGCCGGTTCAATGTGGAGCCGAGCTTGGGATGCTCCGCCCCATACCCGCTTTCCAGCACTTCCAGGGCCTTAAGGTAGTATTCTTCCGCCTGTTCATACATACCGTTGCTTTCAAGGAAAACCGCGTAATCATGCATGACCGGCCCACGTTCAGGGTGGCCTGCACTCAGAACCGCCTCACCGATGTCAAGAGAACTCTTGAACAGGTCGCCTGCTTTTTCTTTCCGGTCCGTCCGGACATAGACCAGGGCCAGCTCGTGCCGGGCATTTGCCTGCTCAATCGCCTGCACTTCACTTGCATCGTCTCCTGAAACAAGCTTTTCCAGCCAGGATTGCGCGTCCTGATCTTTCCCAAGTATCCGGGCCATGCGGCCGGCGGCCAGGAGGTGGCTCGAGGTATTCTTTTCAGCAGCCGCGGCGTTGCGGTAATCTTCAAATGCACTCTCAAAATCAAGCCGTTCTTCAGCAAGCCGGCCGCACTGGTAGTACAGGTCCGCATACAGGGCGGATTCATGATCCAGCTGCAGGGCTGCTTCAGCCAACATGGACTCGACCTCCTGGTACTGTCCACTCTGCAGCTGTTTCACCGCCTCAGCGATATCCACTCCGGGCAAATCTTTTTGTGCTGATTCGTCCTGTACCTTTTCCAGTATCTTCAGGGTGGTGTCAATCAGCTGGAGCTGGAGGTGGTAGCTACCTTCAAGACCTTCCTGTTTCTCGCAGACATGCTGAAGCTTCTGCTCCAGGACAGAGCGCTTATCCGCTTCCTCCTTCTCCGATACAGCAGCGTGCTCCTGCCGCAGGCGGGCCTCCAGGTTACGCAGGTTTTCCGCATGTATCTCCCGGGTTAACCCGGCAGCAGCTTCCGGTTCAACAGGGGGAAGCTCTTCACGTTCCTCTTCAGGCTCTGCCTCCAGCCTGAGTTCAGGCTCTTCGTCGACAACAGCTTCTTCATCTCCTGCCGCGGGCGCGTCTTCATCTTCAACAACCGCCGCCTCACCCTGTTCCGGCGGAGGTGCTTCATCCTCGCCAAAGTAGGAGTTGAGCTTGTCGACCAGTTCCTCAGGAGGCGCCTCTGCTCTTATTTCACTCTCTTCTGTCGCGCCTGCCAGAGCGGGGGCAACGTCAGCTTCCTCCCCGGTAGCTTCCGCAACAGGAGCTGTTTCTTCAGGCGGTTCTGCAACCGGTTCATCGGCCGGTTCTTCAGCCTCCAGGGACAGCTCATCATATTCCTCATCAAGACCAGGCTCCTCCTCGTCAACTCCGGCCTCTTCCGTGTCAAAGGAAAGCTCGGCATATCCCTCATCCTGCCCGGATGCTTTTTCAATGGAGACATCTCCCGGCACGCCCGTCTCCAGTCCCAGTTCCCCGGCAGCGGGTTCTTCTTCCGTTATTTCCTCTGCCGAAGCAGGCTCTTCCTTTTCTGCCGCGGGTTCAGCCTCGGGAACAAGTACCGGGGGCTCGGTCTCTTCCCCCGGCTTCTCCATTTTCGGGGCACGAAGTATGAAAATCAGCGCGATAACAAGAATCAGCAAAACAGCTGCAATCACGTAGAACATTTTTCTTCTCCTGCGTTTTCAGGCACTTGCGTCATTTGAAATAATGCGGCGGCAGACCACCATTCTTCTAAAGTGTTTATTACACCAAAACAGCCGGACGCAGAGCATCAAGCCTCCCCCCTGCCTCTTCACCTGCAACATGTCCTGCTGTCAGCCACGGTATCTGGAGGATGAGAGAGAGACCAAACGTCTCCTTGAACAACTCTTCAAGAAGAACCATGGCTTTTTTACTGGTGGAAAAAAAGAGCAGGGTGTTGTCGGACAGGTTCCAGCAAAGGTCATACACGGCCGGAATCGGAACGGATTTACGTACCAGCTCGGTGCGGACCCTCTCCTTGATCTCCATGCGGGCGCTCCGGCTCAGCCGTGGAATCTGCCGTTCCTTCCTGATCCTCTCCTCTTCTTTCATAACACATTTTTTCAGCACGGAGGGCGAGACCTTCCGTTCATCAACCCGCATGGACAATACCACGTAATCACCGGCCGCGTATGATCCGTACGCAAAATCAGCATCAAACATGTTGACAACCGACACCCAGCCGATGGAGTATTCGTCCAGGGTGTCATCAATATCCTGAAAAGAATGTGCCGCCACCCGTTCCGCGACAAAATCCCAGAAAGAATCGGGCAGGTCGCCTTCAACGGAAAAACGCATGAACGACGCTGCGCCTGATATTAAGCCCATACTACCTCGACGAATGATGATTTTTCGGGAACCGGTCCCGGTACTCTTCTCCTGTTTCTGTTCATATAGCAAACATAGGCCCAACCAACAAGGAATTATGGATTCGGGCGCAGAGGTCCGCAAAAAAAATAAATCCGGGAAAGTTTTTTTGCATAATTTGTATTGACACGGTATAGAGAAAAGTGTAGAGAATCTGTTCTTCAAAAGGGTCGTTAACTCAGTCGGTAGAGTATCTGCCTTTTAAGCAGAGAGTCGTTGGTTCGAGCCCAACACGACCCACCAGAAAAAAAAAGAGCTCTGTCCCCATCGTCTAGTCAGGTCCAGGACACCGGCCTTTCACGCCGGCAACACCGGTTCAAATCCGGTTGGGGACGCCATGTTTAAGCCAATAAAATCAATTAGTTACAATCGATTTTGTTGGCTTTTTTTATGCCCTGCAAACACCCTGTTTTTCGGGAATTATGGGGGTTTTATGACGGCAAGTGGTAAAATATTGGTAACTGAATGTTCCCTTCAACCGCCTCTGTGTTGGTCTTTTCCTCCAATTTCCCTACCATAAAATTGGAAATTCATGGCCCGATTCGCTTTGTTCAAGGTTAAAAAAGTACTATTCAGCTTGATTCTACCGGTCCACCCCGCATCTCTTTCAACTCCTGCGGCACAAAATACCGAAACCGTATTTTTTTGCTCAGCCGGGCGGTGAAATCTGAAAAGGCCACTGTTATCTCCATGGCCTCTGCCATGAGTTCCGAGCCTTCTTCATAGGAAATTCCACCCGGCTCGCCAAGTCTGGTCTTAAAATTGGCA
>JAJRVA010000060.1 GCA_024277485.1 Deltaproteobacteria bacterium
CCTCCTGCTTCGACTTTTTCTTCGCTTGTTTTTTCTGCTGCTGCGGTTGTTTCTTTTTCTTTTTATCCAGACGGGGAAAGAGTTGCGGCCCCTTGTCCACTGTTGTCCCCGGCTCCAGCACACCCCAGCGGCCTGCGGTTTCAAGGGTTGCTGACGCCAGTTCTTCACGGAGTCCCAGGGCCTGGGCCATTTTGTCACTGGCAACCGGCATTACCGGCCGCAGGACCAAAGCAAGAACTCGCAGACCTTCAACCAGAAAATACAACACCGTGTTTAACCTGTCCCTATTTACTTCATTCTTGGCCAGTTCCCAGGGAGCATTGGTGACGATGTAGCGATTGAGCAGGCCGATAACCTCCCACACCGCCTGCAGCCCCTGGTGAAAAGAAAAGTTTTCCATGGCCTGTCGGTAGCGGTCAAACATCGCCTCCACCGCAGCGATCACCTCCCGGTCCTGATCGGTCAAACCATCTTTTTCCGGGGTCGGCACAACACCACCTGCATACTTGGCCACCATGGTCAGGGAGCGGGAAAACAGGTTGCCCAGATCATTGGCCAGATCGGAATTCTGCCGGGCAACAATGGCCTCACTGGAAAAGGAAGAATCAAGCCCGAAACTCATCTCGCGCAGAAGAAAATACCGTACCGTATCGACACCATAGGCCTCGACCAGCTCACCAGGCCGAACTACGTTGCCGATAGACTTGGACATTTTGGTCTCATCCACATTCCAGTAGCCGTGCACATGGAGCCGCTGGTAGGCAGGCAGTCCCATGGCCTTGAGCATGGTGGGCCAGAATATGGCGTGGGGTTTGAGGATATCTTTTGCAATCACATGCTCGGCTACCGGCCAGTATTTTGTATAATCATCGCCGTCGGGCCAGCCCAGTCCGGAGACGTAGTTGATCAGGGCGTCAAACCAGACATAGGTGACAAAATTGTCGTCAAAGGGCAGCGGTATGCCCCAGGTCAACCGCGAGGTGGGCCGGGAGATACAGAGATCCTCCAGAGGTTCGCTCAGAAAAGACAGAACCTCGTTGCGGTAGCGCTCAGGCGTGATGTATTCGGGATGCTTTTTGATATGATCGATGAGCCAGTCCTGATACTTGCTCATCCGAAAGAAATAATTCTTTTCGCTGATTTCTTTCAGAACAGTCTGGTGATCGGGACACTTGCCGTCGACCAGCTCCTTTTCAGTCAGAAACCGTTCACACCCCTGACAGTAATGGCCGGAATATTCACTGAAATAAATATCATCCTGATCATAGACCTGCTGCAGGAGTGTCTGCACAACCCGGATATGATCGGGATCAGTGGTGCGGATCGTATTGTCCGGTTCAATGGACAGTCCGGGCCAGGCGTCCCGGAAAGCTTTGGAAATCCGGTCCACGTATTCTCGCGGACTAACCCCTTCTTTTTCCGCGGCCTGGGCGATTTTTTCGCCATGTTCGTCGGTGCCGGTCTGAAAACGAACCTCATCACCGCAGAGCCGTTTAAAGCGGGCATAGGTATCAGCGACTATGGTCGTATAGGCATGCCCGAGATGAGGCATGGCGTTGACATAATAAATCGGGGTTGTGATATAGACTGTCATCTTATTTTTTCTTTTTCTCAACGGTGCCGGTGCTTTTTTCCTGACGACCTCGTTTTTTCTGGGGCTTACGCGGATTCTTTTTCCCCTTCTGCTTCTGACGGGGTTTCTGCAGGGGTTTGGCGGCCCGCCATTCTTCCTCACTCAGAATCCGTTCTTCACCGTCTTCACCAACCGTCAACAGGCTGCCCTGCAGGGGCATGAGACGGACAACCCGGTAGACGGCATCCTCGAAACGAAGGGAACGGCCGACCCGGGGCATGCCCTTTTTCATGGTCCGGTAGCTGTCATATTCATAGGTGAGGCAACAGAGCAGCCGATTGCATACTCCGGAAATCTTGGCCGGATTCAAGGGCAGATCCTGGGTCTTGGCCATCTTGATCGAGACCGAATCAAACTGTTTTAAAAACGAGGTACAACAGAGTTCCCGACCGCAGGCCCCAAGGCCGCCGGTCATCTGGGCCTCATGGCGGACACCGATCTGTCGCATCTCCACCCGGGTACGAAACTCCTGCACCAACTTCTTGACCAGTTCCCGAAAATCCACCCGGCTGTCGGCGGTAAAATAAAAGATAATCTTAGAACCGTTAAAATATCGTTCCACCCGAACCAGATGCATGGGCAGATGCAGGCTTTTTATCTGGCCAAGACAGATATCCTGGGCCTCCTGCTCCAGAACAGGGAGCCGGGCATATTTCTCTTCTTCTTCACGGGTGGCTCGACGACCGACGGAATACGAGACCCCACGTTTTTCCCCGCCACCGGTGTCGCCTGCAGAGCGGCTGACGATCATCGCCGGTTCCAGGCCATGATCAGTCTTGACAATGATCTGAGCGTTACGCTCCAGGTCGGCCAGGGGCGAGGAAACAGTATACTCCTGTCCGACTTGACGGAAACGAATGCGGTAGTAATATAATCGGCTTTCTTTGGAGTCGCTTTTCTGCGTGGATACAGGCGCAGTCGATTCTATTTCTCTTTCGGACATATTCCAGATTCAGGTATCGGATTTCAGGTATCAGTTTCCAATCAGGTCCAGCATTAATACTTCGCAGACCAGGGCCCGGTTACAATTTCTGGCCAGGGCCTTACCGGCTGCGTCAATGGCGCGCATCTTATCAGAAAGCTGTGACAAGTTCCAGCGTTCTCTTAATAACAGGGAGTCTTTTGGATCATCGACGGTACTCTGCGGCTGCGACTTCACCTGAAGACCCTCCAGCATCCCATCCTTGAAAAACAAGCGAAGCAGGTCAAGGAGCAGGTCGAGTCCATTGTTTAATCCCGCCATCTCCCGGGCCAGAAAAAGTGCTTCCTCAACCGCGCGCGGGGTAGACCACTTGCTCTCAAACAGTGCCGCAACCACCTGGTCGCGCAACGGCAGCACATCACCTGCGTCCATGGTCAGCGCCCTGCCCGGACAACCTCCGGACAACTTGGCCAGCATCAGAGACGCCTGACCACCAAGCTCGGGAGAATGGCTGCCGATGATCTCGGCGGCAATGTCATCGGCAAGCGGGGCAAAGGCAAGCACCTGACAACGGGAAAGAATGGTCGGCAGTATAGGTTCGGCATCGGCGGCAATCAGCAGGAATAGATTATCCGGCGGCGGTTCCTCAAGCAGCTTCAACAGGCTGTTTGCCGCTTCCCGGCGCATGGTC
>JAJRVA010000061.1 GCA_024277485.1 Deltaproteobacteria bacterium
ATGCGGCGGCATATAGATTTTCTGCGGCATGAGACCAAGAGCCACTCCATTCTTGTTGTCATCGACAGTCTGCACAAACTCCCTTTTAAAGATTTCTCTGAACGCAGAACCGGGATTGACGCCTGGTTGCGGCAGCTAGAAGCCATCCGTGATGAGCTGCATGTATCATTTCTTGTTATCTCAGAACTTTCAAGAGGGAAAGACGACAAGTATGATATCCAGCCCCACATTGGATCGTTTAAAGGTACGGGAGACATTGAATACTCGGCCGACAATGCCATGGTTTTTCTTCCGGAGTGGGATCCCTTTGACCCCGGTCCCCTGGACAAACGGGCAAACAGTCTCTGGCTGGTGGCAAGCAGTGAACACAGTCCCGGGAAAATAGCGGAATACCGGCTTGATTATCCATTCTGGGGGTTTGAAGAAAAGATACGTTGAAAGTGATTCCCATAAAGTTTATTATATATGATTCTGCGGCAGGACGATTGTTTTGATCAAGTCGCTGTATTAACACGGCTCTCCCGCTACAACGGTATACTGTATGGCAAAAAAAAACTTTGAAAGCGCTCTGCAACGCCTGGAACAGATCACTTCGGAACTGGAAGAAGGCGAACCGAGTCTTGATACATGTCTGAAAAAGTTTGACGAGGGCATCGAACTGGTCAAATACTGCAACAAAAAACTTGAGGAAGCCCGTCAGCGGATAGATCTGCTTGTCAAACAGAACGGCACCCTTACATCCGTTGATTTCCCCCAAACTGAGCAAGAAGATGGACCTCAAGACCTATCTGACTGACCGGAAGGAAATCATTGAAGATGCCCTCAGCCGCTATATGCTTGGGGCAAGCGGTGATTTTGCGGGGCATATTGAGGCCATGCGCTACAGCCTCTATGCCGGCGGGAAGAGAATCAGACCTATTCTCTGTCTTGCCGCAGCAAGAATGGTGGGCGGAGAAAAATTCGATGACGAGGCTGTCCTGCCGGTCGCCTGTGCGCTTGAGTGTATTCATACCTACTCCCTGGTCCATGACGATCTCCCTGCCATGGACAACGATGACCTGCGTCGCGGCAAACCGACCAATCATGTTGTGTACGGGGAAGCAGCCGCCATCCTGGCCGGAGACGGCCTGCAGTGCTTTGCCTTTGACCTGTTGAGTAATCTCGATTATAACGCCATTGATCCACTGGCCAGGCTGGAGATTATTTCAACTGTGTCCAGGGCGGCAGGTTCCCTGGGAATGGTGGGTGGCCAGGCACTTGATGTGGCCCATGAAGGAAAAGAAATTTCCTTTGAACTACTCCAGACAATTCACCGCAGCAAAACCGGTGCACTGATAACCGCATCTCTGCTTGCCGGCGGGATAGCGGCCGGCGCGACTCCTGAACAGCGGGACCTCCTGAGAGAATACGGTAACGGGGTCGGTCTTGCCTTTCAGATTGTCGATGATATTCTCAACGTTGAATCAACCACCGAAGAACTCGGCAAGGCCGCCGGGAGCGACGCGAAACGCGGCAAAGCAACGTATCCTGTCTTTCACGGCCTGGAAGAATCACGCCGGATGGCTGCTGACGCAGTCAAAGCCGCCGTCACTGCCCTGGACGGATTTGACATCGGAACGGCACCGCTTCGAGAACTGGCTCTCTACATAATCAACAGAAATAACTGAATATGCTCATGATGAATTCCCCACAGGACCAGCAGGCTAATCTGCTGAATTCGATAGACTCTCCGGCTGACCTCCGCAGACTTGAACCGGAAAAACTTGAACTGCTTGCCGCTGATATCAGGAAAAAAATTATCCAGACGGTTTCCGAAACAGGCGGACACCTGGCTCCCAGCCTTGGTGTTGTTGAGCTTACCCTGGCTATTCACTACGTGTTCGACACCCCTAAGGACGAGTTGATATGGGATGTGGGGCACCAGTCCTATGCCCATAAACTTATAACCGGCAGGCGGGACAAATTTCATACCCTGAGACAGTATAAAGGAATCAGCGGTTTCCCCAAGCGTGCTGAAAGCGAATACGATGTGGTTGAGACCGGCCACAGTTCAACGTCCATTTCCTACGGATTAGGCATGGCGGCGGCAAAGGACATCCTCGGGGACAAGGGACGTGTCATAGCTGTTATCGGAGACGGTTCCATGACGGCCGGGCTCGCTTTCGAGGGTCTGAATAATGCAGGCCATGTTGACAAGGATCTGATCGTCATTCTCAATGATAACGAAATGTCCATATCTCCGAATGTCGGCGCCCTGTCAAGTTTTCTGAGCAGAAAACTTACCGGCAAGGCCATCAGCGGCCTGAAGCGCCACGTGGAGGAACGCCTGAAGGCGCTTTCTTCCGTGGGTGAAAATATCCTGTCGGTGCTCAAGAAAAGTGAAGAGAGCTTTAAAGGTTTTTTTACTCCGGGCATGCTTTTTGAAGCCCTCAAGTTCGAATATGTCGGCCCCATCCCCGGCCACCAGCTTGATGCTCTTATTGAAACCTTGCAGAATGTGCGGGACAACCGTCATGGTCCGGTACTTATCCATGTCCTGACCACCAAGGGCAAGGGATATGAACCGGCCGAGAAAAATCCCGGTGATTATCATGGAGTCGGCCCCTTCAACATTGACACGGGGAAACCCCTGCCCGCTGGCGGTAATGTCTCCTATACAAAAGTGTTTGGCCGCACCCTGTGCAGACTGGCGCACCAGAACAGCAGAGTGATCGCCATTACAGCGGCCATGCCGGCCGGAACGGGCATGGACCGTTTCTGCAAAAAATATCCCAAGCGATTTTTTGATGTCGGCATCGCTGAACAGCATGGCGTAACCTTTGCAGCAGGGCTTGCCATGGAGGGAATGAGACCGGTTATCGCGGTCTACTCCACCTTTATGCAGCGTGCCCTGGACCAGATTATTCACGATGTCTGCCTGCCCGACCTGCCGGTTACATTCGCCCTTGACCGAGGCGGAGTCGTCGGGGACGACGGGCCTACCCATCATGGTGTTTTTGACCTCTCGTTTCTGCGTTTTATCCCCAACCTTGTTCTGATGGCGCCCAAGGATGAAAATGAACTGCAGCACATGCTGCATACCGCTGTCCATCATGACAGTCCTGTTGCCATCCGCTATCCGCGTGGCAGCGGTGAGGGAGTCGAACTTGACACCGATTTCCGGAAAATGGCCATCGGCAGGGGGGAATTGCTGCGGAAAGGAAATGACGTCCTCCTGCTGCCCATAGGCAACAGGGTGTACCCGGCACTGTCGGCGGCCAACGGTCTGAAAAAATTAGGAATAGATGCTGCTGACATTAACCCCCGTTTCATCAAACCCCTGGACAATGAACTCATCAGCACCTGGGCGGAAAAAACCGGCCGGGTTGTAACCATTGAGGACAATGTGAAAAAGGGAGGATTCGTGAGTGCTGTTCTTCAGATGCTTGCCGAAGTACACCTGAATATCCCTGTCAGGACCCTGGGCTACGGGAACACGTTTCTCGAGCACGCCCCGCAGGACATTCTCTGGAAAAACAGTGGCCTTGATGTCTCAGGCATCATCAAAGGCACTCTGGAAGTGATGAAGCAGAAATAACCCGACGGAAAACAGCTTTTCCTTATCTGCTGAAGCCCTCCTGTCTTCTGTCCTCTGCCCTCTGTTTTCTGACTCACACTCCGTAATACTCCCGGTACCAGTCGACAAAGTTGCGGATTCCCTCTTCTATGGATGTGCCCGGCTTGAACTTGATGTCCCTGACAAGATCATCAACGTTAGCATAGGTCGCCGGCACGTCTCCATCCTGCATGGGCAGAAAATTCTTCTCTGCTTTTTTGCCCAGGCACTCTTCAAGAATCTCAATATACCGCATCAACTTTTCCTTGCGGTTATTGCCGATATTATACACCCGCCACGGACAGTAGCTGGTAGCAGGATCAGGATCCATACCATCCCACGAAAGATTTGCCTCCGGCACAAGATCTATTATGCGTAACACCCCCTCAACGATATCATCGATATAGGTAAAATCTCTTTCCATGTTACCGTTATTGAAAACATCTATGGGACGGTCCTCTAAAATAGCCTTGGTAAAAAGAAAAAGAGCCATGTCGGGACGGCCCCATGGACCGTAAACAGTAAAAAAACGCAGGCCTGTTGCCGGCAGACCGTACAGGTGACTGTATGTGTGTGCCATCAGTTCATTTGCCTTTTTTGAGGCTGCGTAGAGTGATACGGGGTGATCCACATTGTTATGGACTGAAAACGGCATGTTTGTGTTGGCACCATAGACGGAACTGGAGGAGGCAAAGACCAAGTGCTTTACCCCGGTGTGCCTGCACCCCTCCAGGATATTGACGAATCCGACCAGGTTGGTATCAACATAGGAGTGGGGATTAATGAGTGAATACCTGACCCCCGCCTGCGCAGCCAGGTTGACCACGGCATCAAAGCCGTGCTGCTCAAACAGCTCCGGCATGGCCTGCCGGTCAGCCATATCAAAATCGGCATGGATGAATTCAGGAAACTTTTCAAGCCGGGCAAGCCGGTCTTTTTTCAGGCCGGGATCATAGTAATCATTTAAGTTATCAAGCCCGACAACAGTCCTTCCATCTTCAAGCAGTCTTCTGGAAAGATGAAAACCGATGAAACCGGCAGCGCCGGTAACAAGTATTTTTTTCACTCATGTACCTCGTATCATTTAATCGTCAAAGTCGCCGTCAGGCCCCTTATCAGTCTGCAACAGGGCCGCGCGTTCCCTGATCTTTTCCGGAGTCCAGTCGTCGGGGCTCTCGGTACGTTCCACCTTGGCGCCCAGGTCATGCGAACCGGCCGCTTCGATTATCTCCAGGGCATAGTCCGCTGTATCAGCGGCATTAAACACATCCACCAGCATTGAATAGACAAAGTCTTCCACCCTGCTGACCATCCTCTCCCGGATGTCGCGGGCCTGCCCTGATATCCGGTTTTCAAAAACCAGGTTCAATTTTTTATAATTGCCGCCTTTCCAGCCCTGGCTGTCGGCATATTGCCGCATCTCCTGCCAGAGTTCCTCGGTTACGCCTTCACCCTCCACCTTGATGAAATTGCCGTCTTCATCCTGGAGAGCATTGCCGTAATCATTTACCTCAAGCCCCCAGGAAACCATCTGCAGGGCAGTGGCCACGTTTGCCTTGGTGGTCCTGGTCTGCCTCGCAATGGCCCTCAGCCTGTCGGAACTGTTGCCGGATGTGCCGTGCTGAGCGCCGGAAACATGGTACCTGGAAAGCGCCTCATGGATTTCAGCGGTCAACTCCACCTGGATCCCCTGGTCACTGGCCTCGATACCGTGCGTTGTGCCATTGTTCAAGGCTATCCAGTCCGGAAAAATGGAATGGGCATTCAGCCCCTGGACCAGGAACAACGCCTCTTCAACTGAAGACAGGCCATATTTCCCTTTTATCTCGCCGACTTCGGTTTCATACCCTGCCCAGCCCGGTACCAGGCGCGCCAGATCAATACTGGCCAGAAGATTCTGGTCATCCGACATGTGGGATGCATCGATGGCAATGGATGTGATGCCCGCATCAAAAAGGGACGGTATTTCCACCTGGGCAAAAGGAAGGTCCCCCTCACTCTTGATGCCGTAATGGTCGGCATGGATCGCCACCGGCACCGTAATGGCGAGTTCGTTGCAGACGGCATCAACCTGGCGGGCCAGGTTCCAGAAGTTTGTCGCGCAATAGGCTCCTGCTCCGCCCTCGGAGCGGGCTATTTCCAGGATCAACGCGGCATTGGCCCGCTGGGCCGCTTTCAGTGCGCCACGGATAACAGTATGGCTGCGCCCGTTCGCTGCCATTGTCATGGCGTTTCCCTTGGCAAGCATGGCCCTGTCAATAACCTTTCCGCTGACAAGAAGGGCCCGTGAATTCGGGAACAACCGCTGTATATTCGGCGGCCGGCCTATCTCAAGAGCCCGGTCGAATGCAAGTGTACTGGACATACCTTTCCCCCTGTCTTTTTAAACCTTTATTTTTCACCCGGATGAACTTTTCCACTGTTGTCGGAATCGTCAGGTTCATCCCCGGTTCCGGGAAATCCAAAAAATGTTTTTTTGGCAAAAACCGCAACAGCTATGATACTGATCTCGTACAAAACAATCAAGGGACCGGCCATCAGCAGCTGATTGACAACATCAGGGGTCGGGGTGCGTATTGCGGCAACCACGAAGCTGATTAGAAGAGCATACTTTCTGTTGCGGCGCAACAAAGCAGTGTTCACCACCCCTGTCTTGCCAAGAAAAACCATGAATACCGGCAACTCGAAAACAATACCAAAAGCGATAAGCAATCGCAAGGAAAGTGAAAAGTACTCACTCACCGCCGGCAGGGGATCAAGAATGTCACTTGCATACCCCAACAGAAAACGGAATGCAGGGGGAAAAACAACAAAATAGCCGAATGCTGCCCCGGCAAGAAAGCAGAACGTGGAGACCAGTGTGAAAGGAAGGAGAACCCTCTTTTCATGGTTATAGAGACCCGGGGCGACAAATCGCCAGATCTGCAGGAAAATAACCGGGCTGGCCAAAAGGACCCCGCAGACAAGGGCTAATTTCAGATAAAAAAAAACCCTTCCTGGTACGAGGTGAAAATAAGATTCTTCTCCTGCGGCAGAACCTTGACGAGCGGGCTGAAAAACCAGTCACTGACAGGCCTGATAAAGGTGTAGGCCAGAGCGAAACCACCTGCCACGGCAGTTAGGGAAATAAGCAGGCATGAACGCAGCTCCCGCAGGTGTTCGGTTAAGGACTGTTTGTCAAATTGGTCAGTTATATCCATCTGTTCCCCGCAGGGTCATTTCAGTTCTATCTTGAGGCAGCAGGAACATACCCTGTTCCGGATTCATTGTAAACCGGTTATCAAGTTTATCAAGTTATCAAGTTATCAAGTTTGTAAAGTAAAGTTTGTGCAATGGCCGGGTTTATCAAGGTACCAGGTTGTCCGATTGTGTTTGACTTCATATCGGCCGAAACGGTACACTATAGGCAGTAACGGTCTCAGAATACTAACTTTTAGGGACGCAAGGTCCATGTCTTCGATACTTATCATTGACGACGAGCCCAGCATGCGGGAGTTCTTGAAAATCCTGCTTGAAAAGGACGGTCATGCCGTTGACACGGCTGCAGACGGCCTCTCGGCTCTGGAACTGGCCGGAAAGAAGGATTTTGATATTGCCATTTCCGATATCCGGATGCCGGGCATGAACGGCCTGGATCTTCTTGCCGAGCTGAAAAAAATACACAGTGAACTGCCGGTGATCATGATTACGGCCTTTGCCTCACCCGAAGATGCAGTAACCGCCATGCGGAACGGTGCCTTTGATTATATTACCAAACCGTTCAAAGTCGAGGAAATCAAAAAGGTCATCAAGTCGGCAACATCCCGGAAAAGCACCACCACGGATGCAGCGGCCCCGGACCTGTTTTCCGATATTATCGGGCAGAGTTCTGAGATGGTCAAAATTTTTGATCTTATCAGGCGAATAGCACCAACTCCGGCCAATGTTTTGATTTATGGTGAATCAGGAACCGGAAAGGAGCTGGTGGCAAAGGCCATCCACAGGATGAGCCGGGTAGCGGAGCAGCCGTTTGTTCCCATTACCTGCAGCGCGATCCCGGAAAGCCTGCTGGAAAGCGAACTTTTCGGACATGTGAAAGGCTCCTTTACCGGTGCCATTGCCAACAAGGCCGGTCTTTTTCAACAGGCAGACAAGGGAACGGCCTTTCTTGATGAAATCGGTGAACTGTCCCCCATCATCCAGACAAAGCTTTTGCGCTTTCTCCAGGAAAGGGAATTCATGCCGGTGGGCAGTACAACGACGAAAAAAGTAAAGGTCAGGATCATCGCGGCCACGAACCGGTCTCTTGAGGATGAAATCAAGTCCGGCCGCTTTCGCGAGGACCTGTATTACCGCCTGGCCGTTGTCCCCATCAGGGTGCCGCCACTCAGGGAACGTAAAGGAGATGTCCCTCTCCTCGTGAACCACTTCCTGGAAAAATATTCAAAACTGTTAGGCAAGGATGTGCAGACCATATCATCATACGGTCTCCAGGTACTGATGGAGTATGACTTTCCCGGCAATGTCAGGGAACTGGAAAACATCATAGAGCGCGGCGTGGCCCTGGAGTCTTCCAATATTATCCTGCCTGAAAACCTTGAACTCTCCCACCATCGCCGCAACACCCGGAAAACCGCCGGTGAACCACTTTTTGTCGCAGCAGAAGATGAGGAGGAGCTGTTCCAACGTGGCATGGAAGACGTCCTGACCAGCCTTGAGAAAAAAATCAGTCAAGATC
>JAJRVA010000005.1 GCA_024277485.1 Deltaproteobacteria bacterium
ATGTCCTGCCGTTTGACATACGGCTCTGTATCTATAATTTCTTCAGGAACCTCGAGGAGCCGGTGCGTTTTGTCAACACCCTTCTGCAGGGCCGGTTTGCCGATGCCGGGAGTGTCCTGGTTCGCTTTCTTGTCAACTCCACCTGTGGTATTTACGGTCTGGCGGATGCGGCTGACCGGGTCTTTGATGTCCCCCCCGTGGAAGCCACCCTTGGCGAGACACTTGCCACCTGGGGGGTTGGGGATGGCTCATATCTCGTCGTTCCCATGTACGGCCCATCCACCATACGTGATTTTACCGGAACAGTTGTTGACGGCCTGGGGCTTACGCCCTACTATTCATGGACGGACGATCTGCTGCTGAACAGCTCCATCTATCTTGGCAAGGAGACAAATAAACTCTCCATGCGTCTTGGCGAATACGAGGAACTGAAAAAGGTTTTTTTTGACCCGTACGTCGCTTTTCGCAATGCATATTTTCAGTATCGAAGAAAACTCAGGGATCATCCTCCGGCAGTGAACGAGTGAGTGCCGCACACTAAAAGACACCAGTAAGCACACTCACTGTACAGAACATGAGGTACAACATGACGAACAGAATGCGAACAGGATTGGCACCGCTGCTGGTGCTGTTTTTTGTTATATTGCTATACACTCCTGCTGCCGCCGCAACGAAAGCACCTGACCCTACGGAACAGTTGCGTCCCTTTATTGACAAGATTGTCAATATTTTGAACGATCCGGGCCTGCACGGTGATGCAAAATGTGCCGAGCGCCGTGCCCAGGTCATGCGGGCTGCCCGAGAGCGGTTTGATTTTTTTGAGATGTCGAAAAGGGTTCTTGGCAGCCAGTGGCGCAAACTCTCGAAAGAGGAAAAGCAGCGTTTCGTTGACCTGTTTACAACCCTGCTTGAGCACGCCTATATAGGCAAAATTGAAGATTATGCGAAACAGAGGGTCGTGTTCAAGGACCAGCGGATCAAAAAGAAGCGGGCCCAGGTCAACACAGTGCTCATAGGCGAGGAGGTTGTTATTCCGGTTACCTATATCATGATTCTGAAAGATCAGGAGTGGATGGTTTACGATATCGTTCTTGAAGGGGTCAGCCTGGTCCGGAACTACATGGAACAGTTCAAGGAAATACTGCGTAAAGACGGTTATGCTACTCTTCTGCAGCAACTGAAGGACAAGGTGAGGGACCTTGAGGGTACCATAGCGCCTTGTCCCATCACGCCCCAAACCGATAAATCCTGAAAAAATCCCTGCGCCGATGGTCTGATATTACCGAGATGCCCTTGGGATGATGCCATGGTGCATGCCAGTAAAGCCCAGGAAAACTAGCGATATTTTTTCCGCGCATTCTATTTTGCCCCACATTCCCATGCAGGGAAGTGGACGTATCAGTGTTGACCATCCCTGATCTCGCTCTTTCAGGCTGTTACCGGTGCATCTGCTGCCGAATCCAGCCAGTTCCAGCACATCTTTTTCGGAGCAGGTAATTTTCTCGTAGCCTCCAGGCATATTTTTGTGTAATATATCTATTTTTTATATTTTAATACTATTTTGCAGCGTGCCCATGCGCCACTCGCTCTCGTTCTCGGAAATATCTGAACACGGTGTTCACCTGAAACCGGATGACCGGTCATGGTTTCCCGATGATCTCGTCAAGCGGGAAGGTCCTGTTGCGGCACACCTGTCCTTAACAGGGAAAGGCGAGAACAAGATAGAAATTCAGGGGCGGCTTCACGGAAAGCTCCTCCCGGACTGCGACCGTTGCCTGGATGAGTATGTGTACAAGGTGGATGTTGCATTCCAGCTTATTGCTGAAGTGCGTGATGCCGGTGAACACTGGCGTGTCCAGAACCTGGAATGTTGCGCAGAAGACCTGGAGACAGTGCTGCTCGATGAACCGGTTATCGATATCAGCGACCTGCTCAGACAGCAGCTTTTGCTGGCCCTGCCTGAAAAACAGCTCTGCAGGAATTCCTGCCTGGGTCTCTGCTGCGAATGCGGAAAAAACCTGAACCTGGGAAATTGTGCCTGTGCTCAGAAATCCAAGGATTCACCGTTTGCTGTTCTGGCGCAGTTAAGAAAAAATACATAACGTAAAGAGGAAAAAGATGGCTTTACCAAAAAGAAGACATTCACGTTCAAGAACCCGGAAGCGCAGGTCGCATGACGCCCTGACAGCGCCGAATATCGTTGCATGCCCCGAGTGCGGAGAACCAAAATTACGGCATCGACTCTGTGGAGGATGCGGGACCTACAGGAGCATGTCGGTCATTCGTCTTGATGAGGACCTCGCGTAGGACATATCGTGCGGATTGCTCTCGATGCCATGGGCGGGGACCGCAAGCCCGGACTGCTTATTGACGGCGCACTGGCTGCCCTTGAAGAAAACAGTGACTTTGAAATTGTTCTGCTGGGCCCGGAGGAGTTGTTAGGGAACCTGCTGGGCAGGCATTCCCTTGATAGCAGCATTTCAAGCCGGCTCCATATTCAGCACGCCTCCGAAACCATAGGGATGCATGAGTATCCGGTTGAGGCTGTACGCCGGAAAAAAGATTCAACCATCATGGTCGGTTTTGACCTGGTTCGTGAAGGAAAGGCGGATGCGGTTGTATCTGCCGGCAATTCCGGCGCGACCATGGCATCAGCCGTGCGCAAATTAGGCCGCCTGAAGGGGATCGCCCGGCCGGGTATTGCCAGCATGTTTCCGACCCTGAAAGATCCGGTTATGATAATGGACCTGGGTGCCAACGTGGACTGTCGTCCCCTGCATCTTGTCCAGTTTGCCATAATGGCATCATCCTGTTCCAGCAAGGTGCTTGGCATAAAAAGACCCCGCGTCGGGCTGCTCAGTATAGGCGAGGAGGCCGGCAAGGGCAATGCGCTTATCAAGGAAACACATGAACTGCTCAGTGCCACGCCGCTGAATTTTATCGGTAATGTCGAGGGCAGGGACGTGTACCAGGGAGATGTCGATGTTATCGTCTGTGATGGTTTTGTCGGCAACATCTCCCTGAAGGTCAGCGAGGGGCTTGCAGATGCTGCCATGAAAATGTTGAAGGCGGAAATAGAGAAATCCTTCCGGGCAAAGCTTGGCTACCTGCTGATCCGCAAGGCCTTTGCCAATTTTCGCAAACGGGTCGATTATGCTGAATATGGCGGCGCACCACTTCTCGGCATCAACGGTGTCGGAATTATCAGTCACGGAAAATCGAATTCCACTGCCATCAAG
>JAJRVA010000062.1 GCA_024277485.1 Deltaproteobacteria bacterium
TGCAAGACGGGCGGCCCAGAGAGCGAGCCATCTCCCGAAAACCAGGATGGCCAGGGAAAAGACAATGTTCGGGCCGGTGGCAATGAGCCAGTCCTTTGCGAGTTGTATGTACTGGGTGAATTGGTCCATGCTTCCCTCCTTTTTATTCTTCCTCTACGAAACAGGCTTCCACCGGGCAGACAGCCTCACAGGTGTGGCAGCCGTGGCACTCCTCCTCGTTGACCGGTTCGGCCTTGCCGTCCACAAGTTCATACACTTCGCCGGGGCATGAATCAACGCATTCACCGCAGCCGGTGCACTTGTCGGTATCAACTTTTACTTTCCACATTTTTTTACTCAGGTTGTCAGTCTGAAGGTTGTGAGGCAATGCAACGCCGGTTTGTTTCAACTGATGGAGTTACTCCCACTCAATGGTGCTGGGCGGTTTTGACGAGATATCATACACAACCCTGTTGACGCCGCGCACCTCGTTGATGATGCGGTTGGATATCCGGCCAAGCAGTTCGTAGGGCAGCCTGGACCAGTCGGCAGTCATGGCATCGCGGCTGTCAACGGATCGTATGGCAAGGACATTCTCATAGGTCCGGCCGTCCCCCATGACCCCGACGGTCTGGATGGGCAGCAGGACGGCAAAGGACTGCCATACCTTGCGGTACCAGCCCGCGTTTTTCATTTCCTCAAGCACGATCACATCGGCCTGGCGCAGGATATTGAGCCGTTCCGCTGTAACCTCGCCCATGATTCGGATGCCCAGCCCGGGTCCGGGGAACGGCTGCCGGTAGATGGCTTCCTCGGGCAGGCCCAACTCCAGGCCTAATTCCCGCACCTCATCCTTGAACAGTTCGCGAAGGGGTTCGATCAGATCAAGCTGCATCCGTTCCGGCAGGCCGCCGACATTGTGGTGTGATTTGATGGGCGCCTTGCCGTGGAAAACCACTGATTCGATGACATCCGGATAGAGTGTGCCCTGGGCCAGGTATTGCACCTCGCCTAATTTGGAGGCCTCTTCCTCAAAAATTTTGATGAAGCCGTAGCCGATACGCTTTCTTTTCTCTTCAGGATCGACAACGCCTTCCAGTTCCTTCAGGAAATAGGTGGTCGCGTCAATATCAATGACCTGCAGACTGGTTTTCTGGCGGAAAAAACGCAGTACGCTTTCCGATTCACCGGTGCGCATGAGCCCGTTGTTGACATAGATACAGGTCAGCTGGTTCCCTATGGCCCGGTGCACCAGGGCCGCTGTAACCGAGGAGTCGACTCCGCCGGACAGGGCACAGAGCACTTTTTCCTGTCTCACCTTTGCCCTGATTTCATTCACAGTCGAGTCGATAAAGGAGTGCATGGTCCACTCGGGATGACAACCGCAGAGATCAAAGATAAAGTTTCTCAGCACGTCATTGCCGATCAGGGTATGGGCCACCTCAGGATGAAACTGGACAGCCACGAACGGTTTTTTTTCATGCCGCAGGGCTGCAAAGGGGGAATGATCGCTTGAGGCGGTGGGGACAAATCCCGGCGCCGCTTCTTCAACCCGGTCGCCGTGACTCATCCAGACCTGGTACCTGGTCGGTTCGATCTCCATGCCGGCAAAGATGCCTCCGGTATAGGTAATCCGCAGTTCCGCCTTGCCGAATTCACGGTGGTCGGCCTTTTCAACTTTTCCTCCCAGCTGCTGCATCATGAGCTGGGCCCCGTAACAGATGCCCAGCACGGGAACGCCAAGCTCGAACAGGCCCGGGTCGCTGATCGGCGCATCATCATCATAGACACTTGAAGGCCCGCCTGACATGACGATCCCGGATGGATTCATGTCCCGCAACCTGTCCAGGTCGATAGTATATGGATGGATTTCACTGTAGACCTTCTGCTCACGGATTCGCCGGGCAATGAGCTGGGTGGTCTGGGAGCCGAAATCAAGAATAATGATTTTTTCAGAGTGAACAGACATGATGGCAGGTTCCGGTATGTTGAGTTTATGTGTTTGTTCTGCTGTGCCTGGGGTTTTCAGATCCCTTCTGTTCGGTAGTTCGGCGCTTCACGGGTAATAATAACATCATGGACATGCGATTCACGCAGACCGGCCGGTGAAATGCGGACAAAGCGGGCTTTTCTGTGCAGCTCATCTATGGTGGAGGCCCCTATGTACCCCATCCCCGAGCGCAGGCCGCCCAGGAGCTGATAAATCATCTCCGACAGCGGTCCCCGGTACGGGACCTTGCCCTCAATGCCCTCGGGGACCAGCTTGGACGACCCGGAACCTTCCTGGAAGTAGCGGTCCTTGCTGCCCTTGTTCATGGCGCCGAGAGATCCCATCCCCCGGTAGCCTTTGTATTTCCGGCCCTGGAAAAGGAACGTTTCACCCGGCGTCTCGTCGGTCCCGGCGAAGAGAGAGCCGACCATGACCGCATGTGCTCCAATGCCGATGGCCTTGCAGATATCACCGGAAAACTTGATGCCGCCGTCGGCGATAATGGGGATATTCTTCTTGCCGGCCTCCTCGACACAGTTTTTCAGGGCGGTGAGCTGGGGCACGCCCACACCGGCAACAATCCTGGTGGTGCATATGGAGCCCGGGCCCACGCCGACCTTGACCGCATTGGCGCCGGCCTTGATAAGGTCCCTTGTTCCTTCAGCTGTTGCGACGTTGCCGGCAATGACGGGCAGATCGGGCCAGGCGTTCTTTACCTCCCGCAGCGCCTGCAGAATTCCGGCTGAATGGCCATGCGCGGAATCAAGGACCACCACGTCAACCTGCGCGTTGACCAGTGTTTCGGTACGTTCCATCATGTCGCTGCTGACCCCTATGGCCGCGCCTGCCAGGAGGCGGCCGATGGTGTCCTTGGCCGCGTGGGGATATTTTTTTATCTTTTCAATATCCTTGATTGTTATCAAGCCCTTGAGAATGCCCTGTTCATCCACAACCAGCAGTTTTTCAATACGGTGTTCGTGCAGCAGGGCCTTGGAGTGCTCCAGGTCTATGCCGACCGGCGCGGTGACCAGGTTTTTACTGGTCATGACATCCTTGACCCGCAGGGCATCATCCGAGACAAAGCGCAGGTCCCGGTTGGTTACAATGCCGACAAGTTTTTCGTCCCGCAGGACCGGCAGCCCGGATATTTTATAGTTGCGCATGATTGACTGCACTTCAGCCACGCTCTGGTTTTCGGTAACCGTGACCGGATCGATGATCATGCCGGACTCGGATTTTTTGACCCGTTCAACCTCGGTGGCCTGGCTCCGGCTGCTCATGTTTTTGTGGATAATGCCGATGCCGCCTTCCCGGGCCATGGCTATGGCTGTCTGGTGTTCCGTTACACTGTCCATGGCCGCGCTGACAAGAGGGGAGTTCAGGTGTAGCGTGTCGGTCAGCCGGGTTGCGAGGGAGACCTCGGAAGGAAGTACTTCTGAGGCACAGGGAATCAGGAGAACATCATCAAATGTGTATGCCGGGGGTATGTCCTGCTGGAACATGGAGTAATCCTCTACATGGTTGATTTGCAGTGGTTGTTTATCAGCGCAATGTAGCATGTTAAGGCGTAAAAGAAAATGGTTAATGAAACGGATTTTATGTGCCCCGGGGCCCATGTCTGGAAAAAGATGAAAATTATGGTGGATTTTCCGAATATTTCCTGCTTTATTGACGAACCTGACAGAGGTTGATATGGCAAAGTTTCTGGAAATTAATCCCCATAACCCGCAGCCGCGGTTGATCGCTCAGGTCGTCGATGTCTTGAAAAAAGGCGGGGTGATCTGTTATCCGACCGACACCATGTACGGTGTGGGCTGTGACATTTTCAGCCAGAAAGCGGTAAAGCGTATTCATCAGCTGAAAAACAGGCCCAAGCACAAACCGTTCAGTTTCATGTGCTCCGACCTGAAAAACATAAGCCGGTACAGTCACGTCGGCAACACGGCCTACCGGTTGATGCGGAAATGCCTGCCGGGACCCTATACCTTTGTCCTTGCCGGGACAAAACTTGTGCCGAAAATCATGCTCACCCGCCAGAAAACGGTCGGCATCAGGGTCCCTGACCATCCCATCTGTCAGAACCTGCTTCAGGGGCTGGGCAATCCCATACTCACCACCAGCGCCCTGCTGGAAAAGGGAGATGAGCCGCCTCTGGACGGACTTGACGTCAATGATCTTTTCGGCAATCAGGTTGACCTGGTTGTTGACGGCGGCCGGATCCTTCCCGATCCGTCCACTGTTGTTTCTTTTATTGATGATCGTGCGGAAATCCTGCGGCAGGGAAAGGGCGACATTTTACTGTTTCTTTAAACAGCATTTTTCACCAGGATGGTCGCGAAAAATCGGTAAGTGCCGTGGATACAGCCCGGAGAGGCCGGGCCGGAGAAATAAACGGCCGGGATCGGCTTCCGCCTGTCCCGGCCGTGGTCAAGACGGAATTATTCTTTTTCTATCAGGGCTTCCTTCAGGGATTTGCTCATCGTGAAGTGCAGGGTCTTGCGGGCCGAGATATTCATTATCTTGCCGGTTTTGGGATTTTTCGTGCTGCGCGGTTTGCGGGTTCGAACGGAAAAGCTGCCGAAACCACGGATTTCCACCCGTCGTCCCTCGATCAGCGCCTGTGAGATCTCTTCCAGGATCAGGTCCACCGCAAGCGCAATATCCTTCTTGTAATATCCTTTGAGTTGTTCGGAAACCTTGTTGACAAGTTCGCGTTTGAGCATTGTATGTTTCAACCTCTGTGATGAAAACACCACACATCTGCATCCTGCAGCGGTGTGAAATGATGAGAAAAGGGTACTTTTCAGGGAAGACCGGCAGGTCGCTCGGCATGACCGGCTTCCCGGAGAAAAAATACCCTTGACATGTTTTAGCGGTTTTTATTTAGCGGTTTTTTCGTCATTACCGTCTTCCTGTCCATCCGCGGCAGCCTTCAGAAGATCACCAATGGTGGAGGGGCCGGAAGCCTGCTGCTTCTGCTCATACTCTTCCCTGGCACTCTCATCGTCGCCTTCTTCAAGGGCCTTGGTGGAGAGGGCGATTTTTCGGTCATCGGAAGAGACACTGATCACCATGGCTTTCAGGCTGTCCCCGACATTGAACATGCCCACCGGTGTCTGGATTTTTTCCTTGCTGATCTCGGAAATATGCACCAGCCCTTCGATACCCTCTTCAAGCTGAACAAAGATGCCGAAGTCGGTAACATTTGTAATGGTGCCCTCGACAATGGTACCGGTGGGATAGCTGTTGACCGCAGTTGCCCACGGATCCGGCTCAAGCTGTTTGACGCCGAGAGAAAATCTCTCGTTTTCCTTATCGATTTTCAGGACAACGGCCTGAATGGTCTCACCCTTTGCATACTTTTCAGAAGGATGCTTGATCCGTTCGGTCCAGGAGAGGTCCGAGACATGGATAAGCCCGTCAATACCCTCTTCGATACCGATAAAGACACCGAAATCGGTGATATTTTTGATCTTCCCTTCGATAACAGAGCCGACCGGGTAGCTTTCCTCGACAACATCCCAGGGATTGGGCTGCAGCTGTTTCATGCCCAGGGAAATACGTTTTGTCTCCGCTTCAACCTTGAGGACCTTGATTTCGATCTCCTCGCCGACCGAGACAATCTTGGATGGATGCCGCGGTTTTTTCGACCAGCTCATTTCAGAGATATGCACCAGTCCCTCGACACCCTCCTCGAGCTCGACAAACACACCGTAATCGGTAATGGAAACCACCTTGCCGGTCACGCTTGCGCCGACCGGGTACTGTTCCGGGACCAGCGCCCATGGATCCTCCTTGAGCTGCTTGACACCGAGGGAGACCCGGTCTGAATCTCTATCGTATTTCAGTACCTTGACCTCGATCTCATCCCCGACACTGTAGAGTTTGGAGGGATGAGAGACCCGGCCCCAGGACAGGTCGGTGATATGGCAGAGACCATCCATGCCGCCGAGGTCAATGAACAGGCCGTAATCAGTGATATTGGTAATGGCGCCGACAATGGTCTGCCCCTCTTCGAGAGAGTTCCGCATCTTGTCCCGCAGTTCGGCGCGCTGTTCTTCAAGTATTGCCCTCCGGGAGATAACGACGTTGTTGCGTTTACGGTTAAACTTGAGCACCTTGAAATCAAAGGTCTTGCCGATGAGGGCATCCAGGTCCTTGACCGGACGCAGGTCAATCTGCGAGTAGGGGAGGAATGCAGGCACACCGACATCAACCGACATGCCGCCTTTCACACGGCTTTCTATGCGCCCTTCGATGGTTCCGTCTTCTTCCTGGATCTGTGCTATTGCTTCCCATACTTTAATGGCAATGGCTTTTTCGCGGGAGAGCTGCAATCCGCCTTCGTCTTTGCGGCGTTCTATGAAAACTTCGAATTCATCACCGATGTTGATTTCGCGGTCAGGATCTTCATGGCGGAATTCGGAAAGGGAAATGTAGCTTTCCGCCTTGTCCCCGACATCGATGAGAACCATGTCGTTATCTATGCCGACAACCGTTCCATTGGCAACTTCTCCGACATTGATGACGGTATTGTGGTTTTCCTGCTCAAAAAGTTCAGCAAAGCTCGTCTCTTCGCTGTCATTGTTTTCTGCCGCCGGAGCGGGCTGTGTTCCATTTTCAGTCATGGGTTTCTGTTCCTCTGCTGGTCAGCCGGCGGCGACCATTTTCATTTGTTAAGGTTCATGGTTGAAAAAGACTTGCCGGACAGTCTTTCACCGCCATCACATGACAGTGATCCAAAAAAACTACTATTAACAGAGTCGTCAGGTAAAAACAACAGTTTCGTCCTGAAAACCTGACTTTTTTTACAGAAAATAAGGGAAATGTGTAACGCTGTGGGTGGAAATCAGCTCTTGCCGGATGAGGTCAATTCTTCCATAAA
>JAJRVA010000063.1 GCA_024277485.1 Deltaproteobacteria bacterium
ATTTCAGCTACAATGACCGGACCCAGATCACTGACAAGGAGTGGGAGGTTCTGGACAAGGCCGTCAAGGAAGGATCCATCCAGGGACTCAGCGAGTCGCAGATGGCCGCCGTGGTTGACCTGGTCAGCCAGCGCCAGATCGCCGGCAATTACGAGAACCGTGACGACAAAAAGCTCTTTTTCAAACAGGGTGAAAAGAGAATGTTTGAGCTTGAATCCATCCTGGCGGCAGCCAAGGCAAAAGAGATCAAGCTTGACAAGGAAGTAAAAGGGGCCATCAAGCATGCGGTCAAACAGGTCCACAAGAAGTCAAAGACCGTCACCACCCTGACTGACTTCATGATCTGGTTCTTTGCCTTCGGCCTGATCGGCCTTGGCATGCAGATTACCAAGAAGGCCATCATGCAGGCAGGAAGCTGGCCTCTTATCATCGGCGCCATCTCAGGGACCACGAAGGCGGTTCTCTCTTTCTTTGTCGTCTTGTGGCTGGTAAAAGACGTGGTACTGAAATAAATATTTCGGAGGTAGAAATATGACAGAAGAAGAAAAAGTAACCATTGAGACCGGTGATGCCGGCAAAGGCACCTCGGAAATACCAAAAGATGCTGATACCGAAGAACTGGAAGAGCGTGCTCTGTCAGTCTTTGCAAGCGAGCGCAACGAGGACCTGACAGCGCTTATCCTGTGCCTTATCGTTACCTTTGGTGTCTTGATCTTTACCAAGTGGATGTAATTCATCTGAAAAAGTAACCTGACCCAAGTATCCTTTCCGGCAATCTATCCCGCCGGGAAGGATACTTTTTTTGTATCTGATCACAGGGTGAGCAACTATGTGTTTTCATGAGCACCGACGTGTAACTGGTCAGGGGTGCCGCAGATTTGTGCAAGCGCTCTTGTTTGCTATAGCCCGCTATGCGGGCAAGAGCGATCGTGCAAAGATGCGGTGCCCCTGACCAGTTACTTTTTTTTATCACCTGCCCAGCTTTTTCCCTTCATCTCAATATGGTATAGTATACTATGTTTCACTCCATCTTACTTTGCACCCACGGAACAGAAGGTGCCCGCCGGGCTGAACACCTTGTCTTTCAGGAGCTGTGCAGCAGGGCCGAGGATGTGCGTGTAACCGTCCTGACCGTCATTGACGAGGACTGGCGCGCCATGACCGGTGACGACTGGCTGAATTCCAGTAAAACCCATGCGACATTCCTCAATCATGTTGAGGCGCAGCTTGGCGAGGAAATCGAAGAGGAATGGCAGCGGATCAGGAAACACCACCCTGCTGCAAAGCATGCTGATTTCATCAAAGTCGTCGGCCCGCTGGAGGAAAGCATAACCCGGCAGGCGGCCCGGAACCGTTGCGACCTGATTGTCATCGGTCCTCACCGTGAAACGAAGCGGCTGTTCAATCTCAAGATGGAGAAGGGGCTGCGGGCCAGGTTGAAGAACGACAGACTCCACCCGATCCTGCCCTGTCCGCTGCTCATTGCCCCGCCGGTGGTCCCGGAGTAACACCGACCTCCACCTGTCATACAGCATGGAAAGAACATTTGACCTGAAAATCACTACCGCAGAAACCGGGAAACTGGATTTGAGCGCCATTCTTGACGAAGAAAAAATCCTGCATCTTCATCCCCACTGGACCGTTGAAGAATGGAATAAACTGGACCACACTGTCTCCGCCCTGCTGCAGGATTACGAGACCGACGATGAGTTTCGCCTTGGCCTGCGCCTTGACTTCAACACCTCAACAGTACAGGACACTGATGGCGGTCAGGCCGTGCTGCGCATTACCCTTTTTGATTTTGCAGTCAACGAGATTCTCTTTTTTACCGGCAAGGACAGGATGCGGGTCAGGATCCGTGCAGACGGGAATGCCATTGCAGAAGACATGGAAAAGAGCATATTCCTGTGGATACGGTCTATACAGGAATATATCCGCCTGTACACCTCCAGCAGGCCGACGGTTCTCTTTTTCCGCCTGATCATGAACCGGATGATTTTAAGGATGAACCCGTCCCAGCGTAAAATATGCGTTATGATCACCAAGATCACCCTGGTGGAAGTCCTGGTCATTGTCATTATAGTTGTGGGCTATTTTTTCTTTGTCCAGTAGGAGAACTCGGTTTAAGAGCAGAACACCCCCATGGAATCATTACAGCCCGGCGCAACGCTTGACACCTTCACCCTTCTGAAAGAACTGTACAGCGGTGCAATGGCCCGCCTGTACCAGGCAACGGACATGCTGACCGATGAAACCGTGGCTCTCAAGGTCCCGTTCGGGGACATCCTCAACAATCCTGTTCAATTTTATCATTACCAGAACGAGGAGAGAATCGGCCGCCTGCTCGATCATCCCGCTGTTGTCCGCTTCTTCAGCAGAAACCGTTCCCGTCAATATATAATTATGGAGTATATTGCGGGAAAAGATCTGCGCTCAAAGGTGGGCAGCGGAAAAAAAATGGAATTTTCCAGGGCCGGGCCTCTGGTTCTGCAGATAACTGATGCCCTGACCTACCTGCATGACTCAGGGATAATCCATCTTGACCTGAAACCGGAAAATATCATAATTACACCGCAGGGCCGGGTGAAAGTCATCGACTTCGGTTATGCTACCCGGGAAAATCTGCCCGACCTGTTGGCCGAGGACCTCCCCCTGCCGCACGGTACGCCCTATTACATAGCGCCGGAGCAGCTTGTCGGGCACCGCCGGGAGAAACGGAGCGATATCTACAGCCTGGGAGTCATCCTCTATGAAATGGTGACCGGCCGGCTGCCTCATGCCCCTTCAACCAGCCTGTCAACCACAACACGGCAACGGCTGAAAAATGATCCCGTCCCGCCGCGATACTTTGAGCCGTCCCTTGCACCGCAGATCCAGCAGATCATCCTCAAATGCCTGGAACGAAAACCGGCAGACCGGTACGATTCCGCCGCAGCCCTTGCTGAAGACCTGCGTAACCATCAAGATCTTCCAATAACCGGCCGGGGGCTTGACCGGAAGAAAAAATACCATTTTTTTTCCTTTCTCCTGCCCGACCCTTCTTTCCCGGCGCCTTCCCCACCCGCACACCGGACAGCGGAACACAAAAAATATCATATCCTCGGGGCAATTGTTGATGACGACAACTCAAACCTGGTGGTGGAAGGGATACGAAAACGCGCCCTGATGCATGATGCCCGGGTAACACTGCTGACGGTCATTGAAGAAGAGGATGATTCACATTTCAGGAGATATGGCCTGGAAGTCGAGGGGGAACGGTTTCGCAGCAGGCTCGAGCAGTACATCCAGCGCTTCAGGCGTTATAACATTGACCCGACCATCAGGCTGATACCCGGGGAAGCTGCAGAAACGATCCTCTCGGTGGCAAAGAATATCAGCGCAGACCTTATCGTCATCGGTCCTTCTCGAAAACCGGGCCTGTTCGGCGATTCTGTCGTCAAGAATGTCACCGCCGGGAGCACCGTGAAAGTCCTGGTAGCCGAACCGGAAACATCCGTGTTCGCCTGGTCAAAACAGGGTCTTTCCCCGGTCGCCTTGACCAGGGAACAGGTCCTGGACATTGATCTTTTTCTTATTGATGCCTGGTACCATCATGTCAACTGGCTGGCTGACATGGCCCTTATCCTGCTTAAGGATCCGGAATCAACGCCTGATCTTGATCCCGGGCACTGTTTTGTGGGAAAATGGCTGGCAGAGCTGCGCAGCAATCCACCCTGGGTGCAGACAGCAGAAATCCTCGAACCTGTTCATAACGAGGTCCACGCCATGGCGGAAAAACTGAAAGCATGCGCGAACTCCGGCGACCTGCAGTGCATGAAGAAACTGTACAGGGAAAATATCCTGCCCCTCTCCTGTGCCCTGAGGGACAGCCTTATCGAGGCCGGCAGGCTGATCCGCCTCCAGTCGGGCCACACCGAGAGCGGTCAGGCGCCGCTCCTCGTGAACCATGCCTGCCCGATTTACAGCGAGGAAATGCCTTGCGGAGGGCCGCTGCTTCAACTGCAGACCATCAAACAGTACCTTGACAACCGGATAGCTGCTGCACTGCCGCGGACAACCGGGAACAAAGCCAGCATCACCGGGACGGAAAAATAATGCGGATGGCACTCTTTGCAGATATTCATGCCAACCTGGAAGCCATGCGGGCCTTTATGGAAGATGCCGCGTCCCGGCACATTCACCGCTACATGTGCCTTGGTGATATAGTCGGCTACGGAGCGGATCCCAACCAGTGCATCGAACTGCTCCGGACCCTGCCGAAGATGAACTGTATCCTGGGCAATCACGATGCCGCGGCTGTCTGGCGATACTCTCCCTATGGCATGACACGAGATGCAAAAGAGGTTATCTTGTGGACCATTGATCAACTGACCGAGGACAACGCGGTTTTCCTGAAAAAACTGCACCCGGTGCTCAAACAGGTGAACATGTTTTTCGCCCACGCCAACCCCTACAATCCCGAGGCATACAGGTACGTGATCAACAGAAAATACGCGGCCCGGTCATTTGGCGCGGTAAAGGAAAAGCTGACGTTCATCGGCCACAGCCACAGGCCGGTCGTGATTACCAGAAAAAATTTGCTCCAGATCACCTTCCACGCTCCGCAGGGCGCGGAGAAGCAACCTCTCAGTAAAGAAAAAAAACAGATAATAAACTGCGGCAGCATAGGACAGCCCAGGGACGGTGATCCGCGGGCCTGCTACTGTATCGTGGACACGGAAGAGGAAACCGTGGAATTTCACAGGGTGGACTATGATTTTCATGGCGCTGTTGATAAAATAAAACAGGCAGGTCTTCCCGATATATTAGCCAGGCGCCTGATCAGGGGCAGATAAACCCAGGGAAAATGGCATGAAACGTTACCTGAACAGAATGAATCTCCGGAACAAGTTTTTTGCCTGGTCCGCCGTGATTCTTATTGCTTTCAGCCTGCTCCTCTCAACACTGTACTACTTTCATTTGAAATCGATCCTGATACAGGAGGCCCTTGACAAGTCAGAGGTCATCCTGCAGGAGGTGGAGGCCATACGGGACTATGTCAAAGAGGAACTGCGGCCCCGGATGTATGAACTGCATTCCCGTGATGTTTTTATTATCGAGGCCATGTCCACCACCTATGTCAGCTTGAATATCATGCGCCGTTTCTCCGAAAATCTGGAGGGATATATCTTTCGCCGGGTCTCGCTCAACCCGCATAACCCGTCCAACATGGCGGATGCCTTTGAAGAGGAGATGTTTGACTGGTTTGAGGAGAACAGGCAGCGTGATTTCTGGCAGGGGGTTGTTACCAAAAACGGAGAATCTTTTTTTATCAGCATGATTCCGGACTACTTTGACGAGAGTTGCCTGCGTTGCCACGGCGACTCTCGTGATGCCCCGGAAAGCCTTGTGGAGAGGTACGGCATCAGGGGAGGCTTCAGGTTCAAAAGTGGGGACATGGCCGGCATCAACTCCGTTGCCATTCCCGTGTCAAAATCGTTTTCCCGGATCAGAAGAGACTCTGTTCTTGTATTTCTTGTCATTCTTGCCTCCTCGAGCCTGATCCTTTTTCTTGTCAACCTGCTGTTCGCCAGGCTGGTTATCAACCGGCTGGCCCGGGTCAGCGCGTCTCTGCTCCATGAAAATGGTGCAGGCGGACAGGGCC
>JAJRVA010000064.1 GCA_024277485.1 Deltaproteobacteria bacterium
CGGGACCTGCCCATACGAAAAATGGTCGTTAAGGCCCGCTCCCGGTTTTCTTTTTTCTACGGACAGCATGCACTGCAGAGGGTTGCGGCACGTCTGACTCTCGCACGACCCAGGCTTCTCGAGGGACTGGTGAAGGCCGGGGTGGAGCTGAACAGGTTCTCTCTGCTTCCAGGAAAGAGCGGTCTGCGTCTCAAGCTCGGTCTGCTTGAAAATCGTACCAAAGAGTCGGAGACGTTTTCAGAAAATCGGCCCGCCCCTGCTGCGCAAAGTGTTGTCTACTTTACGGGCTGTCTGGCCCGCTATCTTCAGCCCTCCGTCGCCGGGGCTACCGGACGTTTGTACCGGAAGCTGACCGGTGAAACTCCCTGGGTGCCCGATGCCCAGGCCTGTTGCGGCCTGGCTGCCTGGTCAAGCGGCAGGCTGGAGGAGGCCCGCAGCCTGGCAAGGAAAAATATTGAGGCCTTTGCAGGCAGCTCCGGTCCCATTCTCACCTCGTGTTCCTCATGTTCTTCCCACCTGTCAACGTATCCCGACATGTTTGCTGATGACCCGGAGTGGCACGAAAAAGCACATTCCTTCAGTACCCGGGTACGGGAGTTTTCCGGCTTTTTCCTGGAAAGACTTGAGGGTGTTGACCTTGAGGCGGTATCTTCTACCAGGGTCCATTACCATGAACCGTGTCATCTGCGTTTTGACCCTGCCAACAGGGAAGCAACCCATCATCTTCTCGACATGATCCGGAATACCATCCGGACAGAAACGCGTGAAAGTACCAGTTGCTGCGGTCAGGGGGGGCTTTTTCATCTTGGTTACCCTGAGCTGTCGGATAAGATTTTTACCCGCCTGCATGATGTAACACAGGGCGAAAAACCGGATATTGTCGTTACAACATGTTCCGGCTGCCTTATGCAGTGGCAGGCAGGCCTGGCCCTCCGGGACAGTCCGGCTGAAGCGGTACACCTGGCAGTTTTGTTGACTGATTGTCTGGGCATCGGCCCCTGAGGAAAGAAAACTCTTGTCCAGACTGCTCTCTGCTGCTAAGAAGAGGATGTTGAATATTGACGTGTGGTTAGATGGTTATCGCGATTATGGGCCTGGAAATACGACATCAGCTTGAACAACGTGAGGCGGAACTGCTGTCTTCCTATGCCTGCCTGAGCTCCCAGTCCAGGGGCCGGCTCAAGGAAGAACCGGCTCGGTGCGACCTCAGAACAGTGTTTCAGCGGGACCGGGACCGGATCATCCACTCAAAGACATTCCGGCGGCTCAAGCACAAGACCCAGGTTTTTCTTGCCCCGGCCGGTGATCACTACCGTACCCGGCTGACCCATGTTCTGGAGGTTTCCCAGATCGCCCGTACAATCGCGGTCTGCCTCAGGCTGAACGAATACCTGGCCGAGGCAATCGCGCTGGCGCACGATCTCGGTCATACGCCCTTCGGCCATGCGGGTGAGTTCAGCCTGGACAAGCTGCATCCAGGCGGATTCAAACATAATATTCAGAGCCTCCGGGTCGTCGATGTCCTGGAAAACAACCGGAGGGGGCTCAACCTGACCTGGGAGGTGCGCAACGGCATAGCCAAGCACTCCAAGGGATATGGGGAAATCCTGCCGGCCGATACATCCGAGCTTCCCGCCACCTTTGAGGGGCAGGTGGTTCGGGTCGCCGATATCATGGCCTATGTGAACCATGATATGGATGATGCTTTGCGGGCCGGTATGATACAGGACTCAGACCTGCCGTCTGATCTCAGGGAGGTGGTCGGCGACAGCTCTTCCCAGCGGATTGATGCCATGGTCCGGGACCTTGTAACAGAGACAATAAAAAATGATGACGGGGAGCTCCATCTCAGTGAACTGATGAAGGATACTATCACCAGACTCCGGAAATTTCTCTATGATAACGTGTACCGGAATTACCGGGTTCACAACGAATTTGTCAAGGCGCAGAAAATTGTCCGTGAGCTGTACGAGTATTTTCTTGAGCATGATTTTCCGAATGGTGACGTTTCTCTGTGTGAACCGGAGGGGTGCACTGTCAGGAAAGATGAAGTTGAACAGCCGCATCGTCAGGTCTGCGATTTTATTGCCGGCATGACGGACCGGTACGCCCTTGATCTCTATACCCATATTTTCATGCCAACCCCCTGGAGTGTCCTGTGATGCAGGCTGCTGCCGGTCGGAAGATTCCATAAAGTCAGATGACTTTTACTGCTATAAAGAGAAACAATGCACACTGAAAAACATCAAGAGACAAGACCCCGTTACGACCTGCCCAAGGCGTACGAGTTCAGCGAGGTGGAAAAACGCTGGTACGCCTTCTGGGAGGCGAACAAGACATTTGCCGCTGCAATGAAGGAGGGGCGTGATGCCTTTTCCATCGTCATACCGCCACCCAATGTTACGGGCGTTCTCCATGTCGGTCATGCCCTGAACAACACCCTGCAGGATATTCTGGTCCGCTATCACAGGATGAAAGGAGACAATACCCTCTGGGTGCCGGGTACGGACCATGCCGGGATTGCGACCCAGAACGTTGTGGAGCGGCAGCTTGCCGGGGAGAGCAAGACCCGGCATGATCT
Source organism: Deltaproteobacteria bacterium (assembly GCA_024277485.1). Next base: position 2,582 of record JAJRVA010000064.1, read on the forward strand.
CGGAAGAGAAAAATTTATCGAACGGGTCTGGGCCTGGCGTGCTGAAAAGGGCGGTACCATTATCAGTCAGTTGAAACGGGTCGGCGCATCCTGCGACTGGGACCGGGAACGCTTCACCATGGACGAAGGGTTGTCGCAGGCGGTCCGCGAAGTCTTTGTCCGGTTGTATCACGAGGGGCTCATCTACAAGGGGGACTATATCGTTAACTGGTGCCCCCGCTGTCATACCGCCCTGGCTGACGACGAGGTGGAGCACGATCCCACAGACGGCAAACTGTACCATATCCGCTACCCCTTTGGGGACGGCAGCGGTCATGTGGTGGTGGCCACCACCAGGCCGGAGACCATGTTAGGGGACACCGGTGTGGCGGTCCACCCGGAGGATGAACGCTACCGTGGTCTCAAGGATATCGGTATTGAGCTGCCCCTCACCGGCCGGGTCATCCCGGTGGTGTTTGATCATCATGTGCAGCGCGAATTCGGTACCGGCGCCCTGAAGGTAACCCCGGCCCATGACCGGGACGATTACGAGATCGGTCTGCGGCACGACCTGCCCAGGCTCAAGGTGATGGACGACAAGGGTGTCATGAACGAGAATGCCGGTACATATGCCGGCCTGGAGCGTTTCGAGTGCCGGACAAAGATTGTCGCAGATCTCAAGGAACAGGGATTTCTTGAAAAAATAGAGGATTATCAGCACGCGGTGGGGAAATGCTACCGCTGCAAAACCGTTGTCGAGCCGACCACCTCCAAGCAATGGTTTGTTTCGGTGCGGCCCCTGGCGGATAAGGCGGTGGCTGCTGTCCGC
>JAJRVA010000065.1 GCA_024277485.1 Deltaproteobacteria bacterium
CCTCATTGATCAACTGAACGATCCGCGCGTCTTCAATCTTTGCCGTGCCAAAGGTCTTGACATTGATTGAAACAGGTTTGGAAATACCGATGGCGTAGGCGATCTGCACCTCGACCTCGGAGGCAATACCCGAAGCAACAAGGTTTTTGGCCACATACCGTCCCATGTACGAGGAGGAGCGGTCAACCTTGGAGGGATCCTTGCCGGAAAAGGCGCCGCCGCCATGAGATCCGCGGCCACCGTAACTGTCAACGATGATCTTGCGTCCCGTAACACCGCAGTCGCCGACCGGGCCTCCTATGACAAAACGGCCGGTGGGATTGATGAAAAACTTGGTGTCTTTATCAATCATGTTTTCGGGCAGGACCGGCTTGATGATCTCCTCCATGACCCCTTCCTTGAGGTCCTCGTAGTCCACGTCCGGGCCGTGCTGGGTCGAAAGAACGACCGCCTCGATCCTTTTCGGGACAAAATCTTCATACTCGATGGTTACCTGGCTTTTCGCGTCCGGCCGGAGCCATACCAGGCGGCCCGCCTTTCTCACCTCAGCCTGCCTCTTTACCAGGCGATGGGCATAAGTGATGGGCATGGGCATCAGTACACTGGTCTCATTGTTGGCATACCCAAACATGAGGCCCTGATCGCCGGCTCCCTGATCCATATCCAGGCCGGTTCCTTCATTGACCCCCTGAGCGATATCTGCGGACTGCTTATCAATCGTGGTCATGACCGCGCAGGACTGCCAGTCAAACCCCATATCCGAAGAATTATATCCTATCTCCCGGATCGTCTGCCGGACGATATTGGGCATATCTACCCAGGCATTGGTGGTAATCTCACCGGCAATCAGGGCAAGCCCGGTGGTGACCAGGGACTCGCAGGCAACCCGGGATGTTTTATCCTGCTCAAGAATTGCGTCAAGGATTGCGTCGGAAATCTGGTCGGCAACCTTGTCCGGATGTCCCTCTGATACTGATTCAGAGGTAAAAAGATGCGTCTTTGGCATATTTGTCTCCTGTTTTTTTAGACTGTCAGGCTGTCAGGGAAGAATCTTGACTCCCCACCCTCACGCCTCACTTTCAACTTTACAAACTTTATAACTTTACGAACTTTTAACTTTTCTCTTTTCTTTTTCACGGACCTGGCGGACAAACTCAAGGGAAATATCCCACTTGTTCAATGGGCTGACAAAATACAATCCGTCAACAAGCGGAATAATGCTTTCAACCAGTGAACGGGTATATTCAAGCGCTGCTTTGCGCTGGTCTGCAACTTCAGGATATTGTGCCAGCTGCCGGCGCAACTCCTGCGGCACGGAAATTCCCGGCACCTCGTTATGCAGAAACTCAGCATTGCGCAGGGAAATGACCGGAAAAATCCCGGGGAAGACCAGGATGTCAAGGTGATGTGTTTTCTCCATCATCTGCTCAACCGACTGACGTGAAAAAAGCGGCTGGGTCATGGCGAACCGTGCACCCAGGGATACTTTTTTCTCCAGACGGCTGATCTGAACCTGCGGATTTTCCGGCCTGAAACTGAAGGCTACACCGATGGAAAAACGGGTCTTCTGCTTAATAGAGCGGCCGGCCATATTGAGGCCGCTGTTCAACCGACTGAGCATGCGGACAAGTCCATACGAACGGAAATCAAAAACACCGGTTACCCCCGGTTGATCAGTAGCACTGGCTGAATCACCGCTGACAGCCAGCACTGCCTCAATCCCCAGGAGATGCGCTTCCATCATCCTTGACTGCAGACCCAGGCCGTTTATGTCGCGCCCGGTCTGATGAATAATGGTCTGCACACATGTCTGCTCACGAATGAGTTTTGCCACCCCCAGATTGCCGGTCCTCAGGATGGCAAGAGGGTTCTCGCCGAGAGAGATCGCATCAACCCCGGCATCAGCAAGCTCCTGCGCCCCCTTTAACACCGGCCTTACATCTAGATGGGTCGGCGGATCAAGCTCGACAATTATCGGCATGCGTCCGGATGTCAGCCCGGTCAGAAAACCGCCCGGCGACTTTTCAGCAGCCTTGTCCGCCGTTCTTTCCGGCGGCTGTGCTACGTCTTCGACTCTGATCCGGACCGGTTTGATTTTCAGGCTTGACCGGAACTCCTGGATATGCGAGGGGCCGGTTCCGCAGCACCCGCCTATCAGATGCACGCCGCACTTGATCATCTCCGAAGCACGGGCAGCCATATACGAAGGCTGGGCCGGGTAGATCATCCGGTGTCCGACCATCTCCGGCATGCCGGCATTGGGGAAGGCGGACAGCAGTATACCTTCACGGGCAAGAGGCATGATCTTACCGACAGCCGTAACCATGGCATCAATACCACGGCCGCAGTTGGTACCGACCACATCCGCCCCGGCAGATGCCATATCCCGGCAGCAGGTGAGTGCGTCTCTTCCCTGGACAGTCATGCCCCTGGCGGGAAAGACCATCTGGGCGACAATGGGCACATCCGGGGCCACTGTTCTGGAGGCCTCAATAGCAAGGAGAACCTCTGCCAGGCTGGAAAATGTTTCGACAATAATCAGGTCGGCCCCCCCTTCAACCAGCCCCTGTATCTGCTCCTGGAAGGCCTTACTGATATCCTCTTTTGTTATCTCATCATCATCAAGCGGAAACCTGACACCGGTCGGCCCGACCGAGCCGGCGACGTATACCTGGTGCCCGGCCGCCTTGGCCGCTATCTGAGCGCCGGTACGATTAATCTCCCTGACCTGGTCTTCTGCGCCGTATTCCCGCAGTTTAAAACCATTGGCGCCAAAGGTGTTGGTTTCAATGAACTGACTCCCGGCTCTGATATATTCCTCATGGGCGCTGAACACCAGTTCGCCGGCCTGCAGGTTGAGAAGGTCAAGGTTGCGACCGCGCTCCACCCCCTTCTCATACAGGTATGATCCCAAGGCTCCGTCGGCCAGGACAACATGACTGCGGATATAATCTTTGAAATCAGGCTTCATGAACCCGGCTGAGATCGCTTTTCAAGATGGAGGTACAGGGCACTTTATTCACTCAGCGAGATATCGACTGACGGCCGCATGGTCGCCACTGCCGCTAAAACGTCATGAATCCGGTGATTTTTGAAACCATCCATGAGCCGGGTATCAGCCGGTTTTCCCTCATCGAAATCCACCAGGGCCTGTTGCATGATATTGTAGTCAAACCTGGGCGCCCATTTACGGGAACCAAGGCGTGCCGTGGTAGAACAGTTATCCACCATGTAGGCAACTCCCTTGAAATGCATATACGGGTTGAGTGAATCCACTGCCTCTATGACCGACTCGTTGCAGACTTCGCTCAAACAGTGTCCCTTTTCAAGCAGCAGATCGATCTGGGCCATCATAACCGCACAGTAGAGACCGGCAGTGGCCGGGTTAACAACAGGATCGCCGGAACGGGCGGCCCGTACCTTTTCGCCGATCTGCCACATCCTGGTGCCGTCAATCCTGCCCATGGGATAACGTGAGAATCTCTGCCCCGCCATCACTACACTGCGGATCTCGTTACCGCTTGAAACCTCGTCGTAGATCTCCATCAGGACGTCAAAGGCTGGATGATACGCTGCTGAATACATCCGCTCAAACGTTTTCCTCCCATCATCATCAAGCTTGTGATAAACGGCGAGTATTCCCTCGTGCGAGATGGTCCTGCTCAGGGGACCGGTAATGTTCTCAACCGTGGCAATAAAGGCATCCTCTTCCGCCATGCCCTTTTCCATGACAAAATTGCGGTACAGGGCCTCGGAAATTCCATGAACCGCACCGAGCAGGATTCCACGTTCGCCAAAGATATCGCTGCGGTATTCATGCCCGAGGGTGGTTTTAAAGACATAAGGAGCACCAACGGCAATTGCCCATCCCACCGCCTGGTCAACGGCCTTACCGTCCACGTCCTGCTCAACGGCAAAACTGCAGTTGATACCTGCCCCGTTGACTTCTTTGCCCTGAACATAGAGGCGCCTGACGGACGGTCCCATACCCTTGGGACAGACTCCGATAACATTCATGCCGGCAGGAAAGTATTCTCCGACACTCTCCAGGTGCCCAAGCAGAAAACCGTGCGACAGACCTAAAACGGCTCCCTGCTTCATGGC
>JAJRVA010000066.1 GCA_024277485.1 Deltaproteobacteria bacterium
CCTGCCCCTTTTTTTCGGCCTCCGACATCTTGATTGGCGAGACTACCTGTGACGGCAAGAAGAAGATGTTTGAATTGTTGCAACGGATCAAGCCCCTCTTTCTTATGCAACTGCCGAACTCCGCCGGCAAGGAGCAGTTAGCGTCTTGGATTGGCGAGATTCTTAAACTCAAAGACTTTTTGGAGGGCCAGACCGGCACCAAGATAGACCAGGCGGAATTACGGCACCAGATCAGGATCCAAAACAAGATAAGAAAATTATTAAAGGATCTGCTGTATCGGTGTGCGGATGATAGGGTGCCGATTTCCGGCCTGGACATGATGACGGTGATGGAATCCAGCAATTTCATTGTTGATCCTGACAGCTATGTAAATTCCCTTCACCAACTTGCCCGGGAGCTTGAGACCAGGGCAGTGGAATCGGTATGCGGAGCCAATGCTCCCAGGATACTTCTCACCGGCTGCCCGGTGGGCAAGGGCTCGGAAAAGGTCCTGCGGCTGGTCGAACAAAGCGGCGGGATTGTAGTTTGTCAGGAGCACTGCACCGGTATCAAGAGTTTTGATCTGCTGGTAGAGGAGGACGATGATGATCCATATGCGGCCATCGCCCGCCGCTATCTCAAGACCCCCTGCTCGTGCATGACCCCCAACCAGGGCCGGCTCGAACTCCTGGGCCGGCTGATTAAGGATTTCAATATTCAGGGCATTGTCGATCTCACCTGGCAATGCTGTCATACCTACAATGTCGAATCCTATTTTATCGAGGAGTTTACCGGCAAGGAATACGGTCTGCCGTTGTTGCATATAGAGACCGATTATTCTTCATCGGATACGGAACAACTGCGAACCAGAATCGAGGCATTCTTAGAGTTGTTGGCAAATATTCAGTAACGGAGGGCAATGAAATGGAGAAGAAAAACAGTTTCAACAGGAGAGAGTTCCTGAAGACGACCGGCACGATTGCCGCCGCCACGGCCTTGGTCGGCTTGGAACCCGGTATTTTTACGGGCGCCAAGGCATCCTCCCGGGTTCCCTTGATCAATTTCGCCTACATATTATCAGACCACCACGCCCCGCTCATGGTCCTGGCCCGGGACTGGGAGCTTTTCGAGGAAAAATATAATATTCATCTCAAGCCGGTGGTCGAGAACAAGCTCTATGATTTCTTTTACAACAACGAAAAGATCGCCAGAGTAAAACTTATTCCCACCAAAAAGGGGCCGGATGTTGAAAAACTCGTGGCCCAGGGCAGCGTTGATATGGGCATAAGCGGCACCCAGGCCATCATTATGTCGATTGACAAGGGCGTGAAGAGCAAGATTATCGCGCCGCTGCAGACGGCGGGCAATGTCTTTGTTCTGAAAAAGGAGCTGCCCATGGACAGCTGGCCCGACTTTGTCAAGGAAATCAAGGGGAGCAAAAGCCGTTTCAAGATAGGCATGCCCGGGCCGCATACCGTGGCGGCCATTATCTTCAGGTCAGCCCTTGATTATGAAGGCGTCACCTATACCGAGGACGTTGCCGACAGGAAGGCGGATATCCTGTTCATCAACATGAAAGGGCATGGCAATCTTGTCGCTGCCCTCAGCTACAACATAACCGAGGGGATTATCGGGGCCCAGCCTTTCCCGTCGGTGACCATCAACAGGGGCGTGGGCAAATTCATTATCAACCTCCAGGACGTCCCCCCTGACAAACAGTGGTACGGCCACGCCTGCTGCTCGGTGGAGGCAACCGAAAGCTTTATGGCCGGCAACCGGGACCTGCTGACCAGGATGATGGAACTGCTGGTGCTCGGGGTAAACATGACCAATGACGACAAATCCTTGACCGCCAGGGCGTGCTCGTCCTGGCTTGGTGTTGAAGAGGCGGTCGAAAAGCTGGCCATGTCTTCCCTTAGTTACTCGACCACCCCAACCTCACGATGGACAGAGAGCGTTTACACCTATGTCAAGATAATGGACAGGATGAACATGTTTAACGGCGAACTGCGCGGCAAACGCGGCCAGGAACTGGATCCCCTCCTCTTTGATTTCCAATACACCGAAGCGGCGGAAAAGGGACTGGTTCGGAAAAACCTTATCGGGTAATTCCCGGCCATGATCAAGAAAGGCATTGCCGAAAAGATCATATTGCGTCTCTTGCTTCCCGGTTTGCTGGCAATTGCCTGGCAGGTCCTGGCCATCACTCTTGACAAGCCGACCATGCTGCCGAGGCTGGAGGCGGTGGGCGGTGTTCTGGCTCATCCATTCGCAAAGATTCTGATTACCGGCAGCCTGGTTGAAAACACTATCATAAGCCTGGTGCGGGTGGCCTGCGGCTTTTGTCTGGCAACGGCCCTTGCTGTCCCGCTCGGGATACTGATGGGTTATTTCGGCCGGGCGGAAAGGTTTTTTGAATCGACCATTGAGCTGTTAAGACCTGTCCCGCCCCTGGCCTGGGTGCCGTTGATTCTCGCCTGGCTCGGGATAAAGAGCCTTGCCGATTGGTTCCCGGGCCTGGGCTATAGCGTGGTGTGGGGGAGCGCCCAGTTCTCCATGATCCTCATTATCCTGATCGGCGCTTTTTTCCCCATTCTGCTCAACACTATTCAGGGCGTCAGGAACATTCCGAGAATCTTTCTTGAATCCGCAAGAACCCTTGGGGCAAAGAATTTTTCCATGCTTTGGAAGGTTATCATTCCTGCCTGCCTGCCTTCCATAGTAACAGGTCTGCGGATCGGCATGGGGGTGGGCTGGATGTGTCTGGTGGCCGCCGAAATGATGCCCGGCAGCAATGCCGGACTGGGTTATCTCATATGGTATGCCTATGAACTGCTGCGCATGGAAATCATTGTCGCCGGGATCACGGTCATCGGCCTGATCGGCTTTATCATGGATCAAGGCTTCCGGTATGTTGAGCAAAGGCTCGTCTGGGTCAACAGGATGAAATAGGCGTAAGTGACCACAGGCACCACATCTTCGCGCGATCGCTCCCGCCCGCATAGAGGGGCTATAGCGGCCGGTCGCGCTTA
>JAJRVA010000067.1 GCA_024277485.1 Deltaproteobacteria bacterium
ATTATTTGACAATCGAAATCAATATATTAGAATACTGAAAGAATGCGTTGCGGCAGAAAGTCGCCCTGCTTCCGTCCCGGATACAATGCAGAACAACAAAAACGGTCTCTACATACAACTCTTCAGCCTCCACGGTCTTATCCGTGGCAACTCCCCCGAACTCGGCAGGGACGCCGATACCGGCGGCCAGGTCAAGTATGTCCTGGAGCTGGCCAGGGCGCTGGGCGAGAGGGAAGATGTGGACCGGGTGGACCTTGTTACCAGGATTATTGAGGACAAGACGGTTTCTCCGGACTACAGCAGGGTGATTGAGCCGCTGTCCGACAAGGCCCGCATCGTTCGTATCCAGTGCGGCGGGCGCAAGTATATCCGGAAGGAATTATTGTGGCCGCACCTGGAGGAATGTATTGACAAGACCATCAGGTTCCTGAAAAAGCAGCAGCGTATCCCTGATATTTTTCACGGTCATTATGCCGACGCCGGCTATGTGGCGCTGGAGCTGGCCAGGGCCTTTGGCGTCCCCTTTGTCTTTACCGGCCACTCCATGGGCCGTAACAAAAGGGAAAAGCTGCTTGGCGAGGGGCTGTCCCCTGAGCGGATCAACAGGCATTACCGCATGGATACCCGCGTTCAGGTGGAAGAGAGTATAATCGGCAAGGCTGATTTGATCATTACCTCTACCCAGCAGGAAATCGACAGGCAGTACGGGCTGTATGAAAATTCCAGCAGGGCACGATTTGCGGTAATCCCCCCGGGAATCGATCTTGATCAGTTTTATCCCTATTACAACTACCAGCTTGACTCAGAGCATATCCACGAAGAGGTCAAACAGGCCAGAATGGCTCTCTTGAACGAGCTGCACCGGTTCTGGACCCATCCGGAAAAGCCGTTCATCCTGGCGCTGTGCAGGCCGGATCAACGAAAAAATATAACCGGGCTGATAGAGGCATATGGCACCAGCAGGGAACTGCAGGCCATTGCGAACCTTGCCGTGTTTGCCGGTATCCGGCAGAATATTTCAGAAATGGAGGAGAATGAACGCGAGGTGCTGACCGAGATGCTTCTGCAGATGGACAGGTGTGATCTGTACGGCAAGCTGGCCATTCCCAAAAAACATGATTTTGCCACCGAAGTGCCTGAACTGTACCGGCTCTGCGCCGAGAGCAAGGGGGTCTTTGTCAACCCCGCCCTGGTGGAGCCCTTCGGCCTGACCCTGATTGAGGCATCCGCCTGCGGACTGCCGATCGTGGCGACCAATGACGGCGGCCCGGTTGATATTATCAGCAACTGCAACAACGGGATCCTGGTTGACGCCAGGCGGCATGAAGAAATAGGCGATGCTGTCAAGTCCATCCTGATTGATGACCAGCAGTGGGATACATACTCCAACAACGGCATTACCGGAGTGCGCAGCCATTACTCCTGGGCTTCACACTGCCATAAACTGATGGAGCAGCTGCAGGTGGTTCTTCCTGCCTTGTGGTCGGGGGGGCATGCAGGAGATAAAGGTGGCGGCAAGATTCAGGGAAGGCCGGCTTTCGGCAAACGGTTGACAGGGTGCAGCAGGCTCATGATCACGGATATCGACAACACTCTGATCGGTGACGATGAGAGCATGGAGCGGCTTTTTGAGCTGCTGGAGAAGCACCGTGAAACTATTGCCTGGGGAGTCGCCACCGGACGAAGCCTGGAATTGACCATTGATGCGATGACTGAATTTAACACTCCTATTCCTGATATCCTTATCTGTTCAGTGGGAACCGAGATATACTACGGGCCTGATTTCAGGATGGACAAGGGGTGGCAGCGGCATATATCCCATAAGTGGAGGCCTGAACAGATAAAGTCAGCTCTGGAAAACCTGGAATTTCTGAATTTTCAGGAGGCAGAGGGACAGCGCAGCCACAAGATCAGCTACTACATGGAGGATGACCCGGACTACCTGTCAGAGGTACACAGAAAATTGCAGGATGAAAAGCTCATCTGCCAGGTGATCTATTCGCACGGGCAGTTTCTTGATATTCTCCCGCGCCGCGCTTCCAAGGGAAAGGCCATCAGGTATTTGAAATACAAGTATGAATTCCCTTCAAGCAAGGTCATGGTTGCGGGCGATTCCGGTAATGACGAGGACATGATCAGGGGCAGCAATAACGGCCTCGTCGTCGGCAACCACAGCGAGGAACTGGAAACACTGCGGGGAAAACCGCGTGTCTTTTTCAGTGGTATGGAATATGCGGCCGGGATCATTGACGGCCTGGTGCACTACGGGTTTGTGCCGCCGCATGTGCTGGACGAAATGCGGGAATAAACCGGGAATATCTCCCATCCTGCCTGCCTATTGTTCCGGTTTCCTGCGGTCCAACTTGTTGAGCTTCAGCAGTATGTGTTTGTTTTTCGGATCAAGCCTGAGCGCCTGCAGGTATTCCTCCCTGGCACGGTAAGGTATTCCCTGCCTCAGGTAATAATCACCTAACTGCACCCTGAATGGAGCGTAGTCGGGAAGTAATTTTATTCCTGAACGCAGTATTTCCAGTGCCTGGGACTGTTTTTTCTGCTTCAGGTAGAGTGTGTACAGCCGGGTGAAGTATGCCGGTATTGCCGTGCCGGGATCAACATAATCCAAAGCTTTGCGGTAATATCGTTTCGCCTCATCAGGCATGCCTGCCTTTTCCAGAACGCGGCCCATCTCATGCCAGGCGGGTGCCAGTGATGGAAGGATACGCTCAATCTCCAATGAGCTGAAATTGTTGAACACTATGAAGTTCGCTATCCGGGAGGCCTTGTCAGGTCTTTTGAGAAAGGCCTGTGTCAGTATGTCAGCGGCCTTTTTGCGTTCACCGTTTCGGATGAGCCAACGGCTGTATGTCAGGTACATCTCAACAGAACGTGGTTCACGAACCGGACCAAGCGCTATTATTGCCCCTGCGGCATCTTTTTTTTCCGTTGGAAGAGACAGGCCCATCTGCTGCACATATTGACCGGACATGGGGCTGCGTCGCACGGCCTGAGCGAACTCCTGCAGGGCCCGGGCATCTTTTTTCAGGATGAAGGATATCCGTCCCTGCTGGAACCGGTAGTCAGCTTCAAGCGGGTCCAGTCCTGCAGCATCGGTATACAGGGCATGAATTTTGCCTAACCGGGCTGCGGGTATATGTCTGTTGATAAAAAGGGACTGAACCGGCACAACGGTATGTCCGGCCAAGTAAATACCTGAATTATACCAGCTTGCAGAGATAAAGAGAGAGAGCGCAAGAAAACCGGCAATAAAAACAGGGCCCAGGCTGTTTTTTTTCAACAGGCTGGATCGTGTTTTATAGTGAATCCTGGTATGTGCGCCAGATACGGCGAGCCCGCAGACAAAGAAAATGTAGAGTCCGTTGGCACCATTATACATCTGGAAATCGATGAAACAGTGCAGCAGGAGCGCCAGGATGGCGGTAAGCGCTCCGCTGGTCATGAGTATGGAATAGGGATCCTTCCGTTTCCGCAGAGTTCCGGCTGCATGGATGACAACGGCAGCAATGAACCAGGCTGCCAGCAGGAAACCGATCAGGCCGCCGTCGGTAAACAGTTCCAGGTAGTCGTTGTGGGCATGGTCATAAACTGCGTCCCCGGGAACAGAGCGGAAAGCAGGATAGACGTGGATAAAGGTTCCAAAGCCGGTCCCGAAAAGGGGGAAGGAGCGGACAATACCCAGGCTGTCGCGCAGTACAGGCATCCTGCCGCCGGAATTCAGGCCCCCGTCCCCCCAGAGATGACCGAATCTTTCCATGATCGGCTGCCAGCCGAACCAGGTGACCATGAGGATGAGTGCAACGAAGATAACAATACTCCATTGAATCCGCCGGGCCGGTGTCATCCAGGCTGAAAAAAGGGTGAAAAAGAGAAAAGCCGCGCTCAGGGTGAGTATGCCTCCCCGTGAAAGGCTGAGCAGAATGGACAGTGCCATGAGGACAACGCCGGTCCCAAGCAGAAGGTACCGGTTGGCCCCGGGCATGGTGAACAGACCAATACATTTTTCCTTGATACTTTTTCTGTACCGTACCTCGGGCCGGTAAGAGAGAAACAGGGCCGTAACCAGGGGAAAAACCATCTCCATGAATCCGGCAAAGTGATTTCTGTATACCCACGGACCCATGGGAGTTGCACTCAGACCTTGCCGAAACCAGTAAATCAGGCCGGGTGAGGTCAGTTTCTGCAGGATGGCCAGGATCGCAATGAAGATCCCAAGAGATGCGACAATACCGACTGTTTTTTTCAACCGGTCCGGCCTGCTGAGATGAAAGACCGTCAACAGGTAAAATAAAGCATAGGCGGCAAACCTGAAAAAGGAGAGAAGTGTTGACCTGGGACTCAGGGACAGGGGGATCCATTGTGTGGAACCGTCAAGCTCAAGAAGAGGTCTGTAGATTTCATATGTTGCCGGAGAGAGGATCCTGACAAGGGAGGCGGGGAGCGGCAGGATCTGCAGAAGCATCCAGTCGAGGAGGAGAAACAGGGGCAGGAAGCCTGGAACCCGGTACATTTTTTCCCGGTGAAAAAAAAGATACCCGCTCAGGAGAAGAAAGGACAGAGATGTCGCTGATTCAAGAAAGGCAAGGGACCAGTGCTCGACGGTCCCGAAGGCCAGCGGAGAAGATAGAAGGAGAAAAAGAAAGAGGTAGTACGAGATGTTCAGCATGCCATACCTTATCATATCAACCAATATTTTCTTCAAAAAAGCGGTTGAATATGCTTAGATGAGCAGCAACTTTTGTATACGGATTCAGGTTTATGGCTTCCCGACTGTTACTGATACGACATGCTGAAACGGATGCAGCACAAAAAAAACTGCTGGTCGGCTCCACCGAGGTGAGTGCCGGGGAGGAAGGCCTTGAAAGGCTGGATCGTTTCAGTGAAGTGTTGGAGCCTTATGCCCTGGATGAGTGGTTCTGCAGTCCCATGAAAAGGGCATTGCAGACCACGGAGAGGATTGCGGATGTGTGTGGACTGGATCTGGATGTCAGGGTTGATGAGCGTCTCCGTGAGATTGATTTCGGCCGCTGGGAGATGAAGAGTTTTACAGATGTTGCCCTGTCGGATCCGGACCTGGTGGAGGACTGGACCAGGTATGACGGTTTTGTTTTTCCTGAAGGAGAGGCTGTGTCGGCTTTCCA
>JAJRVA010000068.1 GCA_024277485.1 Deltaproteobacteria bacterium
CCTGTCCCCGTTGGCGGTACACTTCCGGAACCGGGTATGCTGCACGATCTCAACGATGGAGGGCCACAGGAATTCCTTGATAAACTGGGGTACCGACGGTCTGTACAGGGCTTCAGCCACACCTGCGTTCTCAGCCATGAGTTTCCACATGGCAGAGACACCCTTGTAGGATGCAAAAATCGCCAGGCCCACGGTGGGCAGCATGATAAGGTCAATAAAAAACACATTCTTGGCAAGGAGATGGAAGTCCCAGTGCCCGAAAAATTGCCCGTAACCGACCCGGGCAAAGTCTTCAGGCGCCGGGATATGCAGACCACCCGAAATCAGCCAGACAACAAAAATAATGACCGCCGGTATACCGATGAGAAGCGGAAGATTTTTGCCTGAACTTGCCAGGTTGGCAAGCCCGGACGGCCAGCCGAAATACTTGTACGCATAGGCCCGGATAGCACCCAGGACATCCCCGGGCTTGGCGCCTCTCGGACAGTATGTCGTGCAGTCACCACACTGGTGGCACAACATAACATTCGCATCACCCACCAGCTTTTCCTTCAGGCCCCACTGGGCCAGGATCATTTCCCGGCGCGGGAAAGGATTATCATCGGAAGAAAGCGGGCAGACAACAGAGCAGGTAGCGCACTGATAACACTTTTTGAGAGTGTCACCACCCGCACTCTTCATGTCTTTAATAAAAGCGAGATCGGGTTGCACGTTCATAGACATTTTCTCCTCCTGTCCTCAATATCGTTATCAACGATCAACAAAATTTGAATAAATAAATATGTAAAACAGCTGCCGTCCGGAATGTTTCCTTTCCGGACGGCAACCCTTTCATTGCAGCAGGGTAATCAGAAACCCTTGAACGGATTCGGGCCCATCTCGATGATTTCCTCAACAAACTCCTCGATAATGCCTGGAATCTTGTCGTAATCCGAGATGGCAATCTGCTGGACCGCGCAGCGCTCAGGCTCAAGACCGAGAGTCCCGAGGGTCTCGCCGATGTTCTCCATGCGCTTGTTGGCAATCTCGCTGCCCTTGACAAAGTGACACTGGTAGTCGTCACCCCATTTGCAGCCTAACAGCAGGGCGCCGTCCATACCTGAGGACATGGCATCCTTGATCCACACCATGTTCATGGAACCAAGGCAGCGGACCGGGATAATACGGATCAGCTTGCTGATTCCATTCCGGTGCATACCGGACATGTCGATGGCCGGATAGGCATCATTTTCACAGACAAAGACAATAATCCTGAGTTTGTCCTCGTCATCATCGGGAACCTCGATTGATTTGACCATGGACCCGATCATGTCAATGCTGTAGTCGGCAAACCCGATAATTCTTTCAGGGCAGGCCCCCATACAGGTACCGCAGCGGCGGCATCTGGTCGGGTTGGGCAGCGGAGTTCCCTTTTCATCGTCATCAAGGGCGCCGAAGGGGCACTCCTCTGTGCAGCGTTTACACTGCGTGCAGCGCTGGAAGAAGAAGTCAGGATAGGTCATGTCGCCCGAACGCGGATGCACGGAGACACCACGGTTGGCTGATTCAATACACTGGATGGCCTTGAGCGCCGCTCCGGTTGCATCGTCAATGGTTTCCTCCATGGTCTCCGCCTTGCGGACGCCTCCACAGGCGTAGACACCTGTCCGCCTGGTCTCGTACGGGAAGCAGATAAAATGTGAATCCGCATAGCCGTCAAAAAGATCAAGATCTATAAAGGATGGGCCCTGGCGATAGGCCAGGTTGACCGTGTCTTCCGCCGCTGTGGTGGGAACCATGCCGGCAGCCAGTACGACCATGTCCACATTCAAAGTGGCATCTTCTCCGAGCAGACTGTCCTCCATCAGCACTGCAAGGGTGCCGTCCGCCTGCTCTTCGACCTTGGTAACCGATGCCTTGGACATAAAGACACCGTCGTCATTCTGCATACTCTTGTAGAACAGCTCGGTATTCCCCGGTGTCCGCATGTGCTGATACAGGATAAATGCCTGACCGTCAGCATTGTCCTCCCGGACATAACTGGCCTGCTTGAGAGCGACCATTGAGGTTACGGAGTTGCAGTACGGGAAATCCTTGTCATCATCCTTGGCACCCGGGCTCTGGATAAAGGCCACCCTGGCAGGGACCTTCCCTTCCTTGGCCAGCCTTTCAAATTCAGCGTTGGTAACCACGTTTTTGATGGTGCCATGGCCGAGATGTTCATATTCAGACACATCAGCCGGGGTCCATCCGGTCGCCACAATGACAGCACCATGCATTTCTCCGTCCGGATTCTGCTCGGTATACACCTTCAGGCCGACATTCGGGTCTTCCATTTCACCTTTCTCGATGAGATCCTGTTCATCGACCGTAACCCTGGCCGGAGCGTCCCACTCGCTGGAGGTGCCGGCAGCCTTATAGGTTACGTTGAATTCACCCGGAGCGCCGGACACACGGGCAACCTCGGTTGACGTTTTGACGGTGATATTCGAATCAGACTCCACGTCAGCTATCATCTGGTCAATCGAAGGGGCCTCAAGGTCGGCGTACGGATAGCTGGTCGGAAACTGCTTGCGCCAGCCATTCGCCTTGCCGCCAAGGACATCGGCCTTCTCCACCAGGGTAACTTCGTACCCGGCCCTGCTGGCTTCCTTTGCTGCTGTAAGCCCGGCTATACCGCCGCCCATGACCAGGATCTTCTTGTTGATGGTTTCAAGCTGATAGGGTTCCGGCTTCTCCGTCTTCTGGGCCCGGACAACAGCCATGCGGACATTGTCCTGGCCGAGTTCCTGCAGGAACTCGTCGACACCTTCAGCGGCCTCGGCCTCAGAGGCCTCCGCAGCCTCTTCCTCACCACCCTCCTCGGCCGCCTTCGCAACCGGGGCGGCTGCCCATGCCACCTGTTCACGCAGGTTGGCTCGAACCGTGATGGTCTCATCGCCAAAGTCAAACTCCTTCTGCATGACCCGGGGGGAACATGCACAGACCACGATTGTATTCACACCATTATCAGCAATGTCCTTTTCAATTACCGCGCGACCCTCAGCACCGCAGAGGCAGGAATGATCCTGCATTTCAACGCCTGCTTCAGAGGCAGTCTCCTTGAGGGCGTCAACATCAAGGGCATCGCCTATACCACATCCTGTACAAAGATATGCACCATATACTTCATCCATTGACCTTCCTCCTATCTTCCGATCTGAATTGCTTTAAGAGCAGCTGCAGTCGAAGACTGGGCGCTGGTATATACGTCAGAAGCGGCCCTGGCACAACCGGCGGCGATCTGACCCTTTTCAGCGTCACTGACAACAAACCCGTTTCCGTCCATTTTCACGCCAAGGGCTTTGCCCTGCTCACCAAGAGCAGGCTGCATCCCTGTTGCCAGAACACACATGTCGACCTTCTGCTGAATCTTGGCGCCGGTAACGGCGTTTTCTGCCACAACAGTTACTCCGCCGTCATCTTCAGCAATAATGTCTGCCACCTTGCCCTTGATGAACTCAGCGTGTTCATCTCCCATGAGTTTCTCGCGAAAATGCTCATATTTACCGGGAGTACGCAGGTCAATATAAAAAACGTATATCTTCGCCTCGGGGTAGCGTTCCCGGACATAGGTCATCTGCTTGAATGTCGCCATGCAGCAGATGTAGGAACAGTACTCCAGGTGATTCTCATCACGGGAACCGGCACATTGAACAAAGGCTATGGACTCGGGCTCCTTGTCATCACCTGGCCGGAGAATCTTTCCTCCAGTGGGTCCGTTGGGGGCCGCCATCCTCTCCATCATCATGTTGGTGATGATGGCAGCAGAAGAACCAATCTTCAGGTTGTCGATCTTTCCGGCATCATATGGATTCCAGCCCGTGGCCCAGATCACGGAACCAACGTTCAGGGTGAAGGTTTCGGCCTGCATGTCCAGGTCAACCGCTTCATACTTGCATGCTGCCTTGATGGCTTCCAGATCCTCGCTTGAACAGGCAGCCTTGTCGAGTACGAAGCGGCGCGGAAAGGCCATCTCGTGGGGCAGGTAAATGGCTTTTGTCTTGTCCATGCCGAAGTTGAACTCGTTATCGATCTCGGTTGCACAGGCATCGGCACAGTCGCCGCAGGCCGTACAGTTGGAATTGACGTAACGAGGAGCAGTTTCAAGGGTAACTTCATAATTGCCCGGACCACCGGTTACAGACTTGACCGTGGTCATTGAATAGGTCCTGACCTTGCGGTTGTCCTTGATCCTTTTGAAATTAATCTCGAGTCCACAGGTGGGGGGACAAAGTTTCGGGAAATACTGGTTGAGCTGGGCTACCCGGCCGCCAAAGTAGGGATTTTTGTCTACGAGAAAAACATCGTTTCCCACTTCAGCAGCTTCCAGGGCTGCGGTCAAACCGCTTATGCCGCCGCCAACAACCAATACAGCACCAGTTCCTGCAGTATCACTCATGCCAAACCTCCATATATGCTGTTATTGATAAAAAAAAATTTCTGGCTCAATTGAGCCGGGATTCTTCAATATCTGATCACCCGGCTCAACTCAAACAAAAATATGCGTATATGAAAAATCTCCAGACCCGCGGAGGAGTCTGGAGATTTCCACTCAAACAATCAGTGTTTCTAATGAATTAGATCCACGGGTCTGTCTCAATGATGTTGATACATTCAACCTTCTCACACTTCCACTCCTGGGTGCTGGGATCAAAGGTTGAGTTAACGAACACCTTCCAGTTCTCGTCATCACAGGTCGGGAAATCTGACCTGTAGTAGAAGCCCGGGTAGCGGGATTCCTTACGGAACTCGATGTGGCGGATATGGGTCTCAACACACCAGATACGGTGGTAGTTCTCCCATGCCCGGAGGAGTTCGTGCAGATCGCCGGCTGCCATCTTGGCCGCATCCTCACGGAGCATCTCCAGAAGATCGAGGCAGATGTTAAGCAGCTTGCCGGAGGTCATGTAGTAAGTGGCAACGCCGCCGCCGTACTCGTCAGTGGCCTTCATGAGGCGCATCATCAGACCGGCAGGCTTGCAGTAGTTAGGATTCACATCCTGGTGGGTGGAAGCGCCGACATGCTCATGGTAGAGTTTAACCGGAGCGTAGATCTCGTCGGCCAGTTCCTGTGCGCTCTGGGCGAGCTCAGGAGTAAAGTCCGCGTTGTCGCGGCAGTACTTGACCATCTGCTTGGCAACAATACGACCCTCGGCATGGGAACCTGAGGAGAACTTGTGACCGGAAGCGCCAACACCATCACCGGCGGTGAACAGTCCGTTGACCGTGGTCATGCGGTTGTAGCCCCACTTGTACTGGTGTGAACGGGGACCGTCAACAGTCGGGACCCAATCCTCATCCGGACCGGAGGTCCAGATGCCGCAGCAGCCGGAGTGCGAACCAAGCATGTACGGCTCGGTCGGCATGATCTCGGATCCGACTTTCTCCGGTTCAACATTGGCGCCGGCCCAGAGTCCGGCCTGACCAACTGACATGTCAAGGAAGTCTTCCCAGGCCTCGGACTCGAGATGCTTCCAGAATTTCTTGAGAGACTTCTCGTCCATTCCAGCTTCACGGCGCTCATCAAGAAACGCGTTCAGCGCAACATCGGTAGCCATGTAGATCGGGCCACGGCCTGCCTTCAGCTCATTGAGCATCAGGTGGTTACGCAGACAGGTCGGGGTAACGGCAGAGGCGCCGTACGGCATGTATTTCTCCAGCTCTTCCTTGACAGAGTCGCTGTTTGCGTAGAACTCACCAAGACCGTTCTGCACTTTGGCCTTGAACAGGAGGAACCAGGCTCCAACAGGACCGTAACCATCTTTGAAACGGGCCGGGGTGAAACGGTTTTCCATCATGGTCAGGGTAGCGCCGACCTGGGCACACATGGTGTAGGTGGAACCTGCGTTCCATACCGGGTACCATGCGCGGCCTTTACCTTCACCGGTTGACCGGGGACGGAAGATGTTAACCGCGCCGCCGCAGGCAACCAGGGCAGTCTTGCACTTGAAGACATGCACCTTGTTTTCACGGGTGGAGAAACCAACCGCACCGGCAATGGTGTTTTCCTTGTTCTTGTCAAGCAGCATCTTGACGATGAAGATACGCTCAAGGCAGTTTTCCTCGCCAAGCGCCTTCTTGGCGGGCTCGGCCACGATGCACTTGTAGGACTCACCGTTGATCATGATCTGCCACTTGCCGGTACGAACCGGGGTGCCGCCCTCACGAAGGGTCGGCGCGGGCTTGGCGCCATCAAGGTTATTGCCCTCGTCATCTTTCTTCCAGATGGGCAGGCCCCACTCTTCAAAGAGCTTGACCGACTCGTCAACGTGACGACCGAGGTCGTAGATGAGGTCTTCACGAACAACGCCCATCAGGTCATTGCGGACCATCTTGACGTAGTTCTCAATCGGGTTCTCGCCGATATAGGTGTTGATTGCGGACAGGCCCTGGGCGACGGCGCCGGAGCGCTCCATGGAAGCCTTGTCCACCAGAGTGATTTTCAGGTCTTCCGGGGCCCACTTCTTGATCTCAAATGCGGTACCGCAGGCGGCCATACCACCACCAACAATCAGCACGTCACATTCGTGCTCCTGGATCTCCGGATTCGGAACTGCTGCCAGCTCACCTCTCGGCTTATTTGGTAATGCCATATTTCTATCTCCTTAAATAAATTACAGATTAAATCTTTTGTTTCATTCAACGATAAAAAATAAACTATGCCAGCTTCTGCGGAGTGGGCAGTTCACCCTCAAGCAGCAGGCGCTCGTCATCCAGGTTATCACCCTTCTGACCGGCATATTCGTTGGCAGCACCCTCAGCCGTTGTCCGGATGGGGAACTTGAACCGCTTCATGTTTCCGTTACGGAACTTGACGGTCCACATGATGGAGTCGGAACTCCGCATCGGATGCACCTGGCCGCCCATGGGTACGAAGTCATCATAACCGCGAACCATGATAGCGCCCTGGGGACAGATTTTAACACAAGAGTAACATTCCCAGCATGCATCCGGCTCCTGGTTGTACGCCTTCATTTCCTCAACATTGAGTACCATGAGATCGTTAGGACAGATGTACATGCAGGCAGTCTTGTCACCGCCCTTGCAACCATCACATTTTTCAGGATCTACGTAACTTGGCATTAAACTACCTCCTCACTTGGATTTTCCTTTCACAGCCCTGCTTGCACAGAACCATTTAACCTCTGCTTATATACAAATACTAAAAAATAAGAAGCAACATGGTTCTCACCGTGCTGCCCTCTTAATCCAGTACATGACTAATCTGCAACAGTCCGATCCAGGCTATTTCTTCCTGCCTGAAATACGGCCGAAAAAAAAATGAACACTCACTCATTTTTTGCCGCTTCAACGTTATAATGAGATGCCCGGCCAATGTCAAGAAAAATCGTCATGCGATGGTGCCTGATAACGCCGGGGCGAAACAGGAAGAAAATCAGACCAGAATGAACAGCCTTGCAGACAGTCGCACGGGATACATGAACATAACGACAAATCAGGGTGCGACGCAGCTGAGACCTCAGGCCGTGCCCCTTGCCGAAACCGACAAAAATTTTACTCGGAATAGTCTGTCCGGACCAGGACCTCCCTGGGGCGCGAACCGTCGGCGGGCCCGACAATGCCCTCTTTTTCCATCATCTCGATCATGCGGGCGGCCCGGTTGTAGCCCACCCGGAGGCGGCGCTGCACCATGGAGATGGAGGCCTGGCCGGTTTCCGTCACCAGGGCCACGGCTTCATCATACCTTGCATCGTAGTCGTCAGAACCTTCCCCCTCCGGGACAGGCTCCTCCTCAACCACCTGCAGAACGGACTGATCATATTCGGCCGTGCCCTGCTTCCTGATAAAGGCAATAATCCGGTCCGTCTCCGCCTCGGAGATGAAGGCGCCATGGATGCGCTTGAGCTTTGCGGCCCCCGGCGGCAGAAAAAGCATGTCCCCGTCACCGAGAAGGTGTTCGGCGCCACTCTGGTCAAGGATGGTCCGCGAATCAATCTTGGAGGAGACCTTGAAGGAAATCCGGGTGGGAAAGTTGGCCTTGATGAGCCCGGTCAAAACATCAACCGACGGCCGCTGGGTGGCCAGCATGATATGCATGCCGGCAGCACGGGCCATCTGGGCAAGCCTGGCAATGGAACTTTCCACATCCTTGGAGGCCACCATCATCAGGTCGGCCAGTTCATCGACAATGATAACAATATAGGGAAGCTTTTCCTCACCGGCCACCTCGTTGTATGAATCAAAGGACTTGACCTTTTTTTCCTCAAGCAGCCGGTACCGCCGCTCCATTTCCCTTACAGCCCACAACAGCGCCCTGCTGGCCATCTTCGGCTCAACCACCACGGGATGCAGGAGGTGAGGAATATTTTCATACACTGAAAGCTCGATCCGCTTGGGGTCGATCATCAGCAGGCGGACCTCGTCCGGGGTGGCCTTGAACAGGATGGAGGCGATAAAGGCGTTGATGGCCACTGATTTGCCGGCTCCGGTTGCGCCGGCGATAAGGAGATGCGGCATCCGGGTTATATCGGCAACAACGGGCCGGCCGACAACGTCGAGGCCAAGGGCCAGGCTGAGCCGCGAGGTGGAATCACGGTATTTTTCCGTCATCAGGATATCGCGGAGATAGACGGTCTTCCTTTTCGGGTTGGGGATCTCAATGCCCAGGGCCGCCTTGCCGGGAATGGACCCGACTATGCGGACCCGGTCCGCCTTCAGGGCCATGGCCAGGTCATCGGCAAGCGAGACAATTTTATTGATCTTGACGCCGGGCGCAGGGGCGTACTCGTAGGTGGTGACAACAGGGCCGGGGGAAATCCCCTTCACCTCGCCCGAGACACCGAAATCCTCCAGCTTGGACACCAGTATCCTGCTGACCTTGTAATACAGGTCCTTGTCCACCCCCACCTCCTGCTGCTCATGGCGGTCGAGAAGCGTCAGGGGGGGCAGGCTGTAATGACCGGACTTCGGAGGACGCAGGGCAAATTCTTCCTGTTCAGGCCCCGGTTCCAGTTCCTTGACGATCTCCGGTTCATGCACAGCCGGTACCATTGCAATTTTCCTTTTCCCGGCAGTATCCGGCTCCAGGACCGCGGGTTCCCGCTGTTTGGCCCTGGTCTTCTTCTTTGGTTCCGGCTTTTTCTTCGTTCTGCGCCGCAGCAGGGCGAACAGGCCTGTTATGATCTTCCAGAGCCGCTGTACTGCGGCCAGCGGAGAAAAACGAATCGCTGCCATCAGGGAAAAGATCAGGATCAGGACAAGCAGCAGGACTGATCCGGCGCCTCCCATGAACCGGCCCAGAAGCCTCCAGACAAGGGTACCGAGATAACCGCCCGGGCTGATGAACTCCGGAGGGAAGAAAAGTCTGTCAGTGGTTGACAGCAGGCCGCATGTCGAGACCAGGATACCGGAAATTCCGGCCACCACATAGGGAAGGCGGTACTCTCTGCCGCCCGGAACAAACACAGAGACCGAGGTATATATAAGGACCAGGACCGGCAGAAACGAGGTCAGCCCGAAAAAACCAAACAGGTAATGGGCAATATAATAGCCAAGCGCCCCGCACCAGTTCTGCGCCGGCTCCTGGACAGCCGGTTTGTTTCCAAGCAGAGGCAGGGCATAACTGACCAGGCAGAGCAGCAGAAAAACCGTCAGAAAAAGAGTAAACAGGGCGATGATTTCCTGGTGGAAACGCGATTCTTTCTTCTTAGGCAGGGGCATGCAAACGTTTCTCTTCCGGCTTGTTCAGGTTTTTTCAGGCATCGGTCTGAACCGCGTCCAGGATGCCGTTAATAAAAGGTATTGACTCGGGAACAGAATAATGCCTGGCAATTTCCAGGGCCTCGTTTATGGCCACCCTGGCCGGCACGTCGTCACAGTAATGCATCTCGTACGCGGCAATGCGCAGAATATTCCGGTCCACAACAGACATCCGCTCTACGCGCCAGTTATGGGAACGACCGGCAACGAGCCTGTCCAGGTCTTCAAGGTGGGAGCAGATCCCGGTAATCAACTGCCGGGCATATGGAAACGCCTTCCTGCCTGTTTCGAAACTGCGGCAGAAGATATCCAGTTCTTCCTCAAGGGAGCGGGAATCGCCCGAACTGCCCTGAAAATCATGGCCGAACATGAACTGGAGGGCAATCTCTCTTGATTTCCGGCGCAGTCCCATCCTGAGAAAACCCTTGGCCTGTAAATC
This sequence comes from Deltaproteobacteria bacterium, assembly GCA_024277485.1. The sequence goes on from JAJRVA010000068.1 coordinate 10,181, forward strand.
TCTCGAAAACTTCTACAGGGAGGAAATCAGGCTGATCATTTCAAGGGCGGCAACCGCCACCTCGGAGCCCTTGTTGCCTGCCTTTGACCCAGCCCTTTCAATAGCCTGTTCTATGGTCTCGGTGGTCAGGACGCCGAAGAGCACCGGCACGCCGGTATCCAGCATGACCTGGGCGGTTCCCTTGGCAACCTCGCCGGCCACATAGTCGAAATGCGGTGTCGCCCCCCGGATCACGACACCGAGGCAGATAACCGCATCATACTTTCCCGACCTTGCCATACCCTGGGCAATCAGGGGAATCTCAAATGCGCCGGGGACCCGGGCCACATCGATATCCCCATCGTCCACCCCGGAGCGGACCAGTGAGTCAAGGGCCCCTTCCAGTAATTTTTCGGATATGAAAGAGTTGAACCTGGAAACAACAATGCCAAGTTTTCTTCCCTCGCCCCGCAGGCTGCCTTCAATATAATTTGCCATTTTTTCTTCCTCGTTACGCAACGTTCCAACGTGGTCTATCCATCAGTCTCCCGGTTTACCTTGTTTATCCGGGATTATATAGTATGTATAGTATGCATGCGGTGTTTTACCTGAACAGGCTCCTTCTCCCTCCAGCCTTCCACCTTCTACCTAACAAAAAAAATCACGGATCCCCGGACACGTCATCCATGGGGACCTGCTCACCATAGAGCTCCAGGATGTGCCCCATCTTGTCCCGCTTGGTTTTCATATACTCCTTGTTCTCCGACTCGGTGAGCACCTCAAGGGGAAAGCGGTCAACCACCTTGAGGCCGTACCCCTCGAGGCCGACTATCTTTTTGGGATTGTTGGTCAAAAGCTGCATCTCCCGCACCCCGAGATCCCGGAGGATCTGGGCTCCGATTCCGTAATCGCGAAGATCAGGCTTGAAACCAAGCTGGACATTGGCCTCCACGGTGTCGAGCCCCTCCTCGTCCTGCAGGTTATAGGCCTTCAGCTTGTTGACCAGGCCGATGCCCCGGCCTTCCTGGCGCATATACAGGATCACGCCGGCTCCCTCCTGGTCCACCATCCGCATGGCGGCATGGAGCTGGGACCCGCAGTCGCAGCGTGCGGAACCAAAGACATCACCGGTCAGACACTCGGAATGCACCCGGACCATAACCGGTTTTTCCGGATCTATTTCACCCTTGACCAGGGCCACATGCTCGTAATTATCCACATCGTTTCTGTAGACGATGGCCCGGAAAATCCCGGCATGATTGGTGGGCAGCCGTGCTTCAGCCGCTCTCCTCACCAGGGTATCCTTGCGCAGCCTGTAGGCGACAAGGTCGGCGATGGTCGCAATCTTGAGATCATGCCTGGCCGCGAACTCCTCAATGTCGGGCATGCGCGCCATGGTGCCGTCATCCTTCATGATCTCGCAGATAATGCCGGCGGTCCGCATGCCGGCCAGCCTGGCAAGGTCCACTGACCCTTCAGTCTGGCCTGTCCGGACAAGGACACCGCCCTTGCGGGCCCGGAGCGGAAAGATATGGCCGGGGCTGATAATATCAGAGGGTCTGGCATCCTCAGCAACAGCCGCCTCGATTGTTCTGGCCCGGTCAGCGGCGGAAATCCCGGTGGTTACCCCGGTGCGGGCCTCGATGCTGATCGTGAACCCGGTCCCGTACGGCGACTTGTTGTCCCGCACCATCATGGGCAGCTCCAGCTGGTCAACAATATCCGGGCTCATGGCCAGGCAGATAAGCCCCCGGCCATGGGTTGCCATGAAATTGATGGCCTCGGGGGTCACCGCCTCCGCCGCCATGCAGAGGTCGCCCTCATTTTCCCGGTCCTCATCATCAACCAGGATCACCATCTTTCCCGCCTTGATATCCTCAACGACATCTTCGATAGGACTTACTGCCATTGTTCCTGCTTCTCCTTCCCTCCCGATACTCCAGCAGGCTTACTTCAGAAAGCCGTGTTCTGCCAGGAAGGCGGAATTTATCTTGCTGCCCGACTCTGCTGAATCGGGCGTGTGCATCACCATTTTTTCGACATATTTCCCGATGATGTCAACCTCTATATTCACCCTGTCCCCGGGCTTCAACTCTCCCAGGTTTGTTACCGCCAGGGTATGGGGGATGATCGAGACTGTAAAGAGTTCTCCCTCGCAGCTGTTGACCGTCAGGCTGATGCCGTTGATGGCCACTGAACCCTTTTCAATAACATATTTTACCAGTGATCGGGGCAAAGAAAAAGTAAACAGGGTAAAATTACCGGCCGCGCGCCGCTCCTCCACCCTGCCCAGGGCGTCAACATGACCGCTGACAAGGTGCCCTCCAAGGCGGTCACTCAACTTCAAGGCCCGCTCAAGGTTGACTAGGCTTCCCGGCTGCAGGGAGCCCAGCCCGGTGCGGGACAGGCTTTCGGGAGAGACATCGACCATGAACCGCCTCCCTTCAATGTCCCTTGCTGTCAGGCAGACACCGTTAACGGCAATGGACTCGCCTTCCTGCGGGTCGTCAAGGTCGAAATCCGCCTCCAGGCAGAAGACCATGCCACCGCCGGACGGCTGCTGCCGGACCACCCTGCCTCGCCCCTGAATGATTCCGGTAAACATGTCAGGACCGTATCACTGTTCCTCAAGCTGCCGGGCCCGTTCTTCAAACTCCTGCGCCTGGCGGGTATGCTTGAAGTTTGCGTGGATACCGGCAATGGTCCGCAGGGCGTCCGCCGCCTTGTCGAGGCTGCCCTGCTCGGTGTAGATCTCCGCTATGACCTCCAGGATTTCCACTGTCCCGCCTGGGTCTCTGAGCTGCGAGTAATGGTCAAAGACATCAAAAAGGATATTCAGTGATCTCTCCAGCTCGCCAAGGCGTTTATACACCCCGGCGATTTTCCTGTTCAGGGAGACCGTGGAAAAGATATCGTTTTCCTTTTCACATATCGCCAGGGCCCGCTGATAATGATCCAGGGCCATGGTGTACTCCTCCCTGGCCACGCATACATCCCCGAAACGGTCGGACGCATTGGCGATGCCCTGCTCGTTGCCCTGCTCCTCAAATCCTTTCAGGGCATTATGAAACGAATAGGCAGCCTGGGCATACTCGCCCTGGTTGAAAAATTCCCGGCCGGCCTTGTAATCCGCCTTGGCCGGATCCTTGAGGGCCTCATCTTCTTTTTTCTCCGGCTCTGTCATGGGGCCGATCGCCCCTGCCGGCTGAATCTGTTCACTCATTGACTGTTTCCTTGTCTGCGTGTATCTGTGAAACGGCCCGGTCCGCTAACTGCGCAACTGTTGTCCTCACAGGCCGCCCTTTCTCATACAGTGTTATCTCGCTCTGGTCATCCTGCAGCCCCATGACCTGAAAGGCCGCTTCAGTGGCACGGATGCGGCCCATGAGCCTCACCATGAGGCCCCGTACCGTCGGGTCTTCATGGCCTAAAAAATGAAAGGTGGAATAAAACGGGGTGCTGCGAATCAGGTCCGGCCTGGTCTCGGCAATCTCGCCAAGCGCCCAGATAACCTGCTGCCGGGTTGTCGGCTCTCCCATGTAGTTGAGCAGGTACCGGGTAAAGGCGCCATAGATGTCGGGGCGGGCAGCCAGAATGGAACCGATGGCCTCGATCATGCCCCAGTTGGTTGATGCCGAATCCGCGCAGGACTCGAACATCCGGTGCAGCATATCCGCGACCTGCCCCGGTTCCCGGCTTGAAACCCGGGCGCACACCTGGCCTATTACCCAGGCTGCATGATACCGGGCCGCCTCATCCGGATCATACAGCAGCCGCTGCAGAAACTTCAGGGTGCGGCGGTCATCAAAGCAGAAATCAACCAGCGCATCAATATCACCTTGCCGGGCGAGCTGTATGACCAGCTTTTTATCAGCCCGTTTTTTCCGGCGCTTCGGATCCCGCTCAGGCTCCATCCGGGCTGCTGGTTCATCACCAAGACAATCCTGCCCGGAGCCGGCCTGCTTCTCCTTCAGACGCCCGGTAATTTCCGCCACGTCTTTGTGCAGCCTGACAAAGAGAAGAACCCCGCGAATCCAGCGGCCGTCCAGCTGCCTGGAATCGACGACCTGGTGCGTCACCTCGTCATAATTTTCTATCCGCCCGGTCAGGTAGTCATCCTCGGGCAGCAGTTCCCAGGCCAGGTCCCAGTTATCATGACAGGCATAGACCAGGCACTCCACCAGGGCCGATCCCACATTATGGCCGGTGGCGTCACACACGTACACCGCGCCGCACTCACAGGAACCGACGGGAAACTCCGTCATCTTGCGCTGCACAGCCTCTTTTGTCCGTCCAACGTCAATGCCGCAGAAAGGACACCAGGGCCTCACATTGACCTGCCCCTTCTTCTTCATCATCCGGCCAGTTTTTCTTCCAGGGCCTGCACAAACCTCTCGTCAACCGAGTAGCCGTTGTCGCGTGCCTGTATCATGTTCTTCCGGGACTCTTCATACTCACCCTTGAAGTAGAGCGCCACGGCAAGATTATTCCTGGCCATGGCCGAATCCGGATCAAGGGTGACGGCCTGGCGGGCCGCCTCAACAGCCTTCTCGTCCTCCTCCTTCATGGTGTAGGCCGAGGTCAGGTTGATCCAGCCGGTTATCAGTTCCGGCACAATTTGAGTAGCCCGCGTGTAGCATTCGATTGCCTCGTCAATCCGGTTCTGCTGCTGGCGGATAAGGCCGATGTTGACATGGGCCTCTGCCATGTTGGGCGCTACCTTCAATGCCTTTTCGTTCAGCGACAGGGACTTGTCGATCTCACCTCTGCCAAAGTAAATCGCGCCAAGGTTGATCAGGCTCTCCACGGACTGGTCATCAAGTTCAATTGCCTTTTCCAGTTCACGGATGGCATCATCAATGCGCCCTGCCTGGCGGTAGACCAGGCCAAGCTGATGGTGCGCAACCACATTTTCAGGGTGTTTTTCCACCACCCCTTCCAGATCCTTTATTGCCGCACCAATATCATTTTTCACCTGTGTATCCGACATCATATTTCCTTTCTTTTCATCATGTTGTAAGTGACAATATATCAAGTATGCCCCGCCGGCAGAGCCGGAAAGTATTGAACACTATAGGTACGAACCCCTGTGTGGCAAGTGCATATTTGCCGGTTTCATAAAATATTCAAAAGCCGGTGGAGCAGTGAAGTAACTGCGTGAATTATCGTTATGCCTCCCCACTTCCACCTTCTACCTTCCACCTTCAGCCTCCCACCAAACATCACCGCCCCATCCTGTCCTCGCAGGAGAGCAGCAGTTCCTTTCGGGCCGCATCAAGCACCTTGTGCGCCACCTTGATGTCCTGTCGTATCTGGGCCGCAAGTTCGTCAGTGCCCTTGAATTTCCTCTCGCCCCGCAGGTGCCGGAGGAGGTTGATCCTGATGGGTTTGCCGTAAATATCATCATCAAAATCAAAGATATGCGTTTCCGCGACCAGCCGGTTTTCCCCAAAGGTCGGATTGTAGCCGATATTGGACACCGCGCCGTAACACTTGCCGTCATAGATGACCTGGGTAACATACACCCCACGCTTGGGGCAGAGGTCTTCTTCCGAGATGCGCAGGTTTGCGGTGGGGAAACCGATCTCCCTGCCGCCGCGCTGTTTGCCGCGCTGCACCTCGCCCCGGATCTGGTAATAGCGGCCGAGAAGTGTCCGCACATCACGCATCCTGCCCATGGCGACAAGCTGCCTGATCTTGGTGCTGCTGACCAGCATGCCGCCTTCATAGTAGGGTTCAATCACGGTAACCGGAAAGCCCTTTTCCTGTCCCCTGGCCTTCAGAAAATCGATATTGCCCGTCCGGCCGCGTCCAAAGGCATAGTCATACCCCACCACAAGCTCTTTAACCCCGATGGTCCGGACAAGGATATCTTCAACAAAATCATGCGCCGTGGTGGCGGCAAAATCACGGTCAAAGGGAATAATGACCAGCACATCAATGCCGGCCTTCTCAATGAGCTCTATCTTCTGCTGCGTCGTGGAGATGAGCCGGATACTGTCCGGCCGCAGGACCTTGAGCGGATGGGGATCAAAGGTGACGACCACGCTTGTGCCGTCGTGATGATGCGCCCGCCCTACCACCTCTGCAAACAGCATCTGGTGCCCTAAATGAACCCCGTCAAAGTTGCCTACGGTGACACAGGCATGGGCAAACGGCTGCCTGATATCGGTAAGACGTGTATACAGCTCCATGGTTTTCGAATTACTCTTTCCTTTTTCCTGCACGAAAAATAAAGATTTGCTTGACAAATCCCGGTTTGCCGAGCATATTTTCACCCGGTGTGCCGAAGTGGCGGAACTGGTAGACGCGCTAGGTTCAGGGTCTAGTGGGGGTATCCTCGTGGGAGTTCGACTCTCCCCTTCGGCACCATCGCCTTTCTTTTCCCGTCATTCCATTCTCTTTCTTTTCCTGCAGGGGAATTGTCTTGCTTTGTTCCCGGTTTTCCGCAAAAGTATATTGTAAGCACATCTGTTCGCTTTCGCAATTGCAAGCGACTATACATCTGAATCACGCTCTATGCAATTTCTTAAATTCCTCATCATTGCCGCAACGCTTCTGCTTGCCCCGGCTGCGTACGCCTTTCCATGGGTGATGTTTGTTCCGGCAACCACGGCCTGCGACAGCTACCCGCTTCCCTCCTGCAGGGCACGGACACTCTGCGAAAACGACGGGCAATATTGGTATAACGGCAGGTGCAACACCAGTAAACACCCGGACCAGACTGTACTGGAAAAACTGGATGGCAGCTGGGAGATCACCTTTTTCTATATATCTTCCTGTTATGGCTGGCGTGTCGAGACCCCGGGACCCCGGTTCACACTCTCCAGAGACATGATCGCTGACGACAACTCCCAGGTTGTCCAGTTCGAGGGCAAGGTCTTCTCCATCGCATCCCCGGTTTTCTGGCGACCTCAAACAGACCTGGACCAGAGCCGCGGACCGTTTTACCAATACGCGATCCTGGCCCGGCAGAGATCCACCTACCTGCTGAAAGACATCAACAGCACATGGGAGGACGAAGCCACCTGCCAGCCTGTTCACGGGGATCCGAAAGAAGAGTATCGTATCAAAGCCGGCGACACCGGCCTCTACTCTTTTGATCTGACCGCAGACAACCAGCTGGAAGGAAGAGCATTTTTCATGAATGCTGATGTCTGGTTTGATATGGCCGGCAGAAAAATCCCCTAAAAACGGTATCATGTCCCCGGATTTCCGAAGCCAGTAAAACATTGCCGACCTCAAGGGGCCAGATCGAAGGTACTCTTGCCGTTGAATGTTCCAGCGTTTTATTCCGGCGTTTTATTCCGCGTTTTATTCCGCGTTTTATTCCGGGGACACGATACCATTTTTTGCACCATGCCGGGGGGCAGGCCCCAGAGAGGAAAGCCGTGCCGAGACAAGGACGGCGAGAAATGTCATGGCAGCCGCCATCAGGAATGAACCGGCGAAGTTGCCGGTCTTTTCCGCCATCAACCCGGCGATAAAGGGACCGGATATCTGGCCCATGCCGAAGATAAAGGTGATCAGGCCAAAGACCCTGACCGTATTGACCGCCCCGACCTTGTCGCCGACCAGGGCAAGCATGATGGTGGGAACACTCCAGGCGACGATTCCGAAACAGCCGATGGACAGCATAAGGGCGGCCCCGGAGAGCTGCAGGCCCACCAGCAGATAGGCCAGGGTCTGGATGGAGAAGACAATCATCAGGCCTGTCTTTCGTCCCAGCCGATCGGAAAGGGTGCCGAAGACCGGTCCGGACACCAGGCTGAGCAGACCGACCCAGGACCAGAAGGTACCGGCAACCTGTTCGGAAAAACCATACTCCTGCACCAGCACGGTAACGATGAATGTCGCATAAATGACATATGTGAAGCCGAAAATGAAATAAATGCCCCCGCAATGCAGGATTACTTTCCAGTCAAGCGGCCTGAAGGCCGCCTGCGTTGTCTGCCGGAACCCACCATCCGGTTCACCGACCTTGACAAGGCCGATTTCCTGCGGGGTATCACGCAACACCATCCAGCAGAGAAGAGCAATCACCAGGACAACCGCTGCCAGGACAAACCAGCTCAGGCGCCATCCCTCAGGCTGCTGAGCATTCAGCACCGGAATCACCTGGCCGGACACCAGTATTGCAAAACCACTGCCGATCACAATAAACCCGGCTGCCCTGCCCCGCAGACCAGGCCCGAACCAGGCTGTTACCAGGCCCATAACCGGCACATTTGCAGCACCGCTGCCCATGCCGGTAAGGGTATAGAGTACGGCAACCATCACCAGCCCCTGGCTCAGGCCGATCATGGCGGTTGATACACTGGTCAGTAAAAGTGCCAGTGTTATCAATTTCCTGGCCCCCATGTACGACTGCATCCTGCCGCAGACCAGAACAGCGGCAAGGTAGCCGAAGAAATTGCAGGTGCTGATCAGGCCCATCTGGGAATAGCTGAGACCAAGGGTGGCACCCATGGCCGGGAGCAGCATACCGAGGGCGAAACGGCCAAGACCCAGGCAGGCAAAGATACTGAGGCACCCTGCCGCAACGATGAGCCACCCGTAATGCATTCTTTGACCCAGAGACCTCACCTTTCGACCTGGAGTAAACCGTTGTATTGATAAGGGAATGAACAACTCCACTCACCTGGTTGTCCGTCTGAAGAACACAGTACCCTGAGAAATTGCTTTCTGTTGTTGCTATTCATGGATTCGTACTTAAACTTATTCTTGATTTGTTGAAAGAACAAAATGTTGTTACGGTCTGTTTGCTGCTGAAACGCGGTCAGACCTGTTCCGGTGCGCACAGTACACCCCTGCAGCCATGAAAAGGCAAAGTATTACGGCAAAATCAACAAGAGATTCTGCCATGCTGACCGGCTGTCCACTCTTACGCCAGATCCTGCATGCAACCTGACCATTCCACCATAACGGACAGCGGTCGTGAAGGCGATGAATTTAGTCTCATCGCCACAGGGTCGCCGGAACACCTGGCCACCTGTTCGCTTGTTCTGAACGCGGTCGGCATTCCCCATTTTATCGACCCTGCACAGGCCAGCCTGTCGGTTCCCGCCCGGTCTGCTGCTGCCGCAAAATACCAGATCGACAAGTACTTTGAAGAAAACACCGGCTGGCCCGAACCTCCCCCCTCTTTTCCGGCCCAACCCCGCGCCGGCAACCCGCCGACCCTTGCGACAGTCGGCGGCCTGGCCCTCTTCTACCTTGTAACCGGGCCCTGGAACGTGCAGACAGCCTGGTTCAAAAACGGGGCCATTGACAGCCAGGCCATTCTGGACCAGGGAGAATGGTGGCGGCTCATCACCGCGTTGACCCTCCATGCCGACCTGCTCCACCTGGTGGGCAACTGTCTCATCGGCGGGATTCTTGTTCATCTCCTCTGCCGAACAGTCGGTTCCGGCCTGGGCTGGACGCTGCTTATTGTCTCCGGCGCATTAGGCAATTACATGAATATTGCGCTCCGGGACAGCGTCCACTACTCGGTCGGGTTTTCTACCTCAATCTTTGCCGCAATCGGTATCTTCAGCGGCCTGCAGATATCAGCCGGACGCAGGTTCAATTTCAGAAAACTTCTCATACCTCTTGGCGCAGGCGCCGGTCTCCTGGCATTGCTTGGCGTTGAGGGCGAGAGAACAGACCTGGGAGCCCACTTTTTCGGCTTTCTCTGCGGGATTGCCATGGGGATCCTGGTAACCAAGACAGGTCTGCTGCGGCGCGCTGCGGCGGCATTCCAGCAGAAGCTGTATATTCTGGCTTTAAGCCTGGTCGGAATCTGCTGGGTTCTGGCGTGGCAGCAGTAATCCAGATGATAAATAAAGAAAAAAATGACGGCAATGCACTTTCATTTATCTCAGCAATGCTTTACATTGTGAGAGAACAATGGAAAATATCACAAAAATCAACCTTTTCAGGATAAGAAACAAGGAACAGCTATATGGGAATGCAGGACCAACAACCCCCATGGGGTCAGAAAAAGAAACCATCATCCCCTGAAGACATACTGGCAGCTATTATCCAGAAACTCAGGGACTCCTTTACAGGGCAGAATGGAGGACCACCGGGACAGGACGGCGGGCAGGGGGAAAAACCTTCGGGGCAGGGGCCTTTCGCCGGTATCGCCAAGGTTTTCCTTGTCCTTGGCGCTGTTATTCTCTTTCAGGTAGTCTACACGTCATTTTACACCATTCAGCCGGGCGAGGTCGGCATTATCCTGCAGTTCGGTAAATACCACCGGACAACAGATCCCGGCCTTCACTTCAAGTTCCCCTATATTGAGGAACTGTCGAAAGTCGACGTTGAAACGGTGCGCAAGGAGGAATTCGGTTACCGCACCAGGA
>JAJRVA010000069.1 GCA_024277485.1 Deltaproteobacteria bacterium
GAGGTGAGTGTCGACACGGGGGACGAGGTGCGGACAGTCATGGGGAGGCCACTTGAGGATACACTGTTCCAGGGCTGGATGATGTGATTCCCATGCCTGATGGTTGTGTGTTGCCGGAACTAAGAGTCGGTCTCGGGTCCGGCGGTTACGGAAACCGCACAGGCATGGGGTCTGCACCCGGTTCCGGAAACGGCTACTCCTTGTCCACGGTCTTGCCGTAAAGGTTGTTCTCGGGCGGAATTCCCCGCCGCTCAAACGATACCTGGAATTCGCTCAGGGCAGGTTTGTTTGCCCGGTTGCAGGCGACCAGGGATTGCACCCCTTCCCATCCTATTTCGCCCCGTTCCGCCATCCAGGTCAGCTCTTCCAGGGCGGTCCGGTTGTCATAGGATATGGGCCTGTAGGGCCGCTGGGCAACAAGGGCGTCATAAATATCACAGACTGTGGTGATCTCCGCCATGAGATTTTTCTTACGGATACCCTGGGGATAGCCGGAGCCGTCCCTGCGTTCATGGTGGTCCCGGGCGATAACAGCTGCCGCGCATCTGTGATCCTTCAGGTAATAACTCAACAGGACATAGCCGGCCAGGGCATGGTGTTTCATCTGTTCAAGTTCAACCGTGGTCAGGGCTTTTTTCTTCAGGAGCACGGTGAGCGGTACCGAGATTTTGCCGAAGTCATGCGTGGGGCCGCATTCAAGCAGGTCGTTCCATGACTGTTCCCTGATGTTCGGCTTGAGGTGCCGGGAGATGAGGATCGACAGGGCGGAAATAATGAGCATGTGCCGGTAGGTATGAAAATCATTTTCCCTGAAGTAGTCCATGCCGTCTAAGAGCGGGGCAGGCAGAAGGATATGCTCCATCCTCTGCACAACGCTGTCAATGATTTCCCCTTCCGAGAAGATGATATCATAGGGTGAAATCTGGAACTGCCGCAGGAGATCTGTCCGTATCTTGCCGTACCCGAGCAGTGGGAGCAGGTCATGGCGGCGCGGGTTCCGGCTGCAGAGGTCCAGCATGAACTCTTCTGTCAGCGCGGTCCCGGCAGGAGCCAGAATATTTTTTTCAAGGTCATATACCGGGAATTTGATTACAGGGTCCATCGGGCGACACGGTTTTTATGGATGCCTCGTTTATGGTTCGGTCTTGTTGAGTATGATGAAATCACTACTGAATATACTACAACCGCATTTCTGTTAATAAAAGGAATTAATTCCAGCAGGTGCGAAAAAGCGAATCAGGATGACAGGGTCCGCCACGGTCAGGCATACGCTAACAGAAAACTTTTTCTGACCGGAATGAATTGCCTGTAGGGAATCCCGGCCAGGTCGAGCATTGTTTTTGAGGCCCTGATAGAGTCGCTGTGCCGGTATTTATCGGACAGGAAGATAATTTCCTGGATACCGGACTGGATAATGACCTTGGTACACTCGTTGCACGGGAAAAGGGCAACATAGATCCGGCAGCCACGCAGATCGGTGGTAATTGAATTCAGCACTGCATTCAGTTCCGCGTGGCAGACGTAGGGGTATTTTGTTTCAAGATAATCACCTTCCCTGTCCCAGGGGAGTTCATCATCTGAACAGCCCCAGGGAAAACCGTTGTATCCGACGCCGACAATCTTGTTCTGTGCATTGGCCACGCATGCCCCTACCTGGGTATTGGGATCTTTCGAGCGCATGCCGGAAAGGATGGCAACTGCCATGAAATATTCGTCCCAGGAAAGGTAATCAGTCCTTTTTCCTCTCATGTTTCCCCTTCAGCAGCAAAGAGTTACTGTTTGTGCCTCTTTCTTCTCTCGCGCCAGTTTTCCGCTCCGGTTACCCTGTCGACGAATCCCCTGATCGCCTGGAAATACATCAAGCCTGTGACCGCGAGAATTGAGTTGTGGTCAGCGCCGGGTACGATCTGCAGGTCCTTTGACCTGGCACCGGAGGCAAGGTGCAGCTTCTCGGCATGCCAGAGGGGAATCAGGCTGTCCCTCTGGCCGTGGAGAATGTACGTGGGCCGGGTGACAGCGGCGATTTTTGCGGTATTGTTGAAGGCGTCATCTTCCGTGATTCCCATTGCCGCAAGATCAATTCCCAGGGTCCGGGCCAGCGGCAGGGAGTCGGCAAAGCCGCTCTCAACAATAAGGCCTCCAATGTCGTCGTTATACTGTGCGGCGAGGTCAATGGCACAGGCACTGCCAAGCGACCTGCCCATGATGAAAATTTTCCCGGTATACCCGTTTCGGGCAAGCCACTTCAGCGCCTCCCCGTATATGATCCGGCCGTCGCCGATAAGGGATGTGGCGGAAGGGCGGCCGGAACTCCATCCGTAACCGCGATAGTCGGCAACAAGAAAGTTCAGGCCCTGGCCGACATACAGCGGTCCGGTGTCATCATAGTCCTGAACGATCTCTCCGTTGCCGTGAAAGAAGAGAATAACCGGGGCTTCTATCCCGGCCCTGAAGAAACGGCAGCCGATGACAACATCACTGTCGACTTTGATGTTCAGGTCGACTGCTCCCGCAGGCGGGGCGCCCGCCGGGGCTGAGCGCGGATGAAAGAGAACCCTGGTAATTTCCGCCTGATCCAGTTTGTGAAGGTGTGACATTGTTTTCTCCGCGGCTGAGGCCGGCCCGAGACCCATGGCCAGGACACTCAGGGTAATATATGTGCTTGCCGTGAGTCCGAATATGCACATACAGTGAGATTGAAAGGATAACTGTATAGTAGTCAACATGGCTGTTCCGGTCAAACCATCAGAAGAATTTCCCGGTTTTTTTCCTGTTCCCCGTGAGCTTGAGGCCGAGGAGCATGAGAGGCAGCAGGTGATAGAACAGGTCAAAGATGTCAACAGGTTTGCTTAATGCTCCCTGGCTCAGCATCCGTAATTTCTGCACTGCATGCGGTTCCGGCACTAATGGCGCCAGCCCCAGAATAGCAGAGCCTGCAACAAGCACGGAGGTTGGAGTCCTGTCAAGCCATTTCATGGCAGCACGATGCAATGAATGTGTCTCAGCGCCATTTTTTCCTGGCAATGCCGACCAGCTGGGTAACCTGGACAGCGGTTTCCTCGATGGATTTCCCGCCTGTCCTGACAGATGGAATGTTGTATTTCATGAAGATCTCCTGGGCCTGGTTCAGTTCATTGGTGCAGGTCGACAGTTTTGCGTAGGTGCTGTTGCTGTAGCGCTTTTTCCGTATCTGGTGCAGGAGCTGCGGCGTGGTCGTCAACCCGACGACCTTTTTCCGGTTCCTGAGGATGTCATCGGGAAGTTCATAGCTGTCAAGAAGCTCGGCTGTTAAGGGAAAATTGGCGGCTTTGATGCCCATGTGGGTTGCAATGTAGACGCTTACCGGGGTTTTCCCTGAGCGTGATACGCCGACAAGAATGATTTCCGCATCGTCGTATTCGGGTGTCCGGGTGCCGTCATCGTGCTCTATGGAGTAATGGATGGCCTCGACCCGTTTCATCAGGGACATGTTGTCCGTACTGCGGGAATATCCCGTTACCCGAAGGGCGGTGGCCTCGAGGCACCGTTCGAGTTCCTCCAGCATATTGTTGAAAATATTGAAAAATTCGACCTCCGGAGAATCAAAGACCTGGGCAATCTCGCTGTCCAGCAGGCTGCTGAATACCAGGGGCCGCCTGCCGCCGGATTTTTCAAGAATATAGCGCATGGCCTTTTCCGCATCGGCCCTGGTCTTGATAAAAGGGATCTTTTCCTGGTGGAAACTCACTTCCTGGAACTGGCAGAGGAGGGCCTGGCCCATGTCTTCAGCCAAAAGACCGGTTGAGCCGGAGACATAGTACACATCCTTGGAGGTCCACATTTTTTTCGTTTCCGTGCGGTTGCGCTGGTGGTGTTTATGGTCGGGGCTGCGTGTCCCGTTTATGACAGAACAGGCACCTGTATTTCGGGGGATGGTCTTCCGGAAGGGGCGAGATACCCTCCGGACCATGACATTCATTGCAGAATTTTTCCGCTGCTTTTTTCTTCATGGTCATGAAACGTTCATGATCCTGGTCATGCGGCAGGTGGGCCGTTGTTTCAGGCGGCGCTAACCAGAGGAACAGAAAGACGCCCGTGCAGAACACGACGAAAAGAAGGTTGTATATGAGTATTTTTTTTCTGCTGTCTATTTTGTTTCCCACTGTTGACCTCTTTGCCCATCACTCTATTCTGGACCGGAAGATTATCATTTTTTCGCAATACAATTGCATAAATGTGGCATGTCTGTCCAATGAAAACAAGTTTTTTCCCTCTTTTCTACAACCTGGAATCATTCCATGATTACCTGACAATCACCCCGTCGTATTTCCGTGGAGCCGTGTTTCCTCCCGGGAAACGTGCCATGGAGGAGTCTGCAGATACCTCCTGGACCTGAAGCATACCCAGGATGTCTGGGTCCGGCTCGGTCAGTGCACCGGTTACCGGATGCCTGACCGGGGGGGCATCCCGGTAGAAGAGGAACCATGTATGCGGTTTGATTCCCTGGGCGGTGCCAAGGTCAACCGTAACCTCGCTGCCCCTGACCTCTGTAATCATCCCCCTGGCCACAGGAAAATCATCAGCAAATTTCCGGGCCAGGCTGGTGAGCAGGCCATCCAGTTCCTCCGGAGATGCCGCCCTGCCGAACACATCATGGCCGGCCAGGATCTCCGAGGTATCTGCATCTGCCAGCCTGGCAGCAATTTCAATAAGATCAGCAGATGAAGAGACACGCCCGGAAAGCACAGCATCGACAGGGGGGCCATTCCGGGCGGGCGCCACGGTTGTCTTGCCTTTGACGAGCTGGAATCTACGCAGGTCGGCAAAACAGGCGAACAGCCTGTCTGTTGTATCCGGCCCCCAGGCTTTACTGCTGCCCCGGTTTGCAAAGGGTTGCAGAAGGACGCGCATGCGGGAGTCAATCCGGTCAATTTTCTGCCTTTTGCGGACAATGGCAACCTTTTTGTCCGCCTTGTTGCCATACCGGTCAAAGGCAATGAACTGGAATGCATTGTCGCCCTCAGCCAGTTTTTTCCGTAAGGAGAAAAAGACTATTTTTCCCTTTCGCAGCAGGACCGGTTCCGTATTGACGAATATGGAATGAATCCCCGCGGAATCGGAGATCCTTACGTTGAACAGGACCCTGTCCTGAAATGTCTCCCGCGCACCGGCCTGCTCTCCCAGGGTGATAAACGGCGCCACAGTGTCTGCCGGATTCTCCTCGGGCGTGCCACTGCCGGGCCTGAGGTCGTTTTCCTGCAGGGTTGCCCGCGTCACATTTCCGGCCCGGTCCCTCGCGTAGATGGTAAGCGGCCCGGGCGGCTGTGTGAAAGTGAAGTTATAGCCGTACGAGGCCCCGGTTATGGCCCATTTTCGGCCGTTGATTTTGAGCAGGGCTATGCCCCCGGTGTCACTGACGCTGCCCCTGATGGTTACTTCGTTGCCCCTGGTTTCTGTTGCCATGATTTCAACAAGGGGCCCTTGCCGGTCGCAGAAAATCCGCATCTGTTTTGCAGTTGTTTTCCCGGCCAGGTCAGTGGCCCTGACCAGGATGGTATTTTCACCCTCTCCGAGCGGCACCTCCACGCTGAAGACAGACTTCTTTTTTGCGAGCTCCAGGGGGACAGGCATGTTGTTTACCTGAATTTCGGCCACATAGGTGTCGTCCCAGGCCACCCCCTTGACCGTTTTGGTGAACGCGCCTGTTATCTCCCCGGCGCTGCTGGTTTCAAGAACGAGCTCAGGTGCGTACATGTCGCTCTCGTCCCTGGTTATTTCTGCTGCTCTTGCCCTGTTCAGGAACCAGGAAGCCTTGGCGCTCGGAGCATTTTCAATGGATTTTGCAAGCTCGGCAATGGCCATGCCGTACTCCCTGCGCCGGTAATGGATTATTCCCAGTTCACGGTGGGGAAAGTAATCAATGTTTTTTCCGTCCCGTACCACGGCCTGCCACTGGTCAGTGTTATTTTCCTCAAGGGCTTTTCGGAGGTCAGCCTCGGCCTGCCGGTACGATTTTTCGTCTGCTCGCAACAGGGCACGCTCATAATGGTTCCACCACGTCCCTTTGAAATTTTTGTTTTTGATCCTGTTTTCTTCCCCGGCTGAACGGGAGTTGCCCGCTTTCCCGCTGCACCCCGGGCCGGCCAGGATGCAGGCGGCGAGGATGGCGGCAAGCAGGAGAAAAGAGGGGAATTTCATGAATGACGGTTCCAGCATATGGACTCTACATGGAAAGCTGTTTCTGGAAATCAAATATCTTCATACGGAACATCAGGACAAGCGCCTCCATCAGCAGGGAACAGGTTATCGTGCTTCCGGAGGAAAGAGCGACAATGCGTTCATGCCGTTTCTTTTTCGCCGCCATCCGGTGGATTTCTCCAGCCGGGTAGCCGGGATCGATGATTTTTTTCGCCACTGCTTCGCCGGAAACAATGGCCGGCTGTATACCTTCTCCTGTCAGGCCGGATGCAAGTCCTGCCGCATCTCCGACCAGCCATGTCCAGCCAAAATGATATCCCCGGTAATCGTAATTGACCAGCTCGGCCCCGGCATGCGCATGGGCCAGGTCAAACCCCCTGGACCCGGCCCACGTTACCAGGTGTTTTTGCAACAGGGATGGACTGTTTTTCCCGCCGCTGTAAACCCCGATGGACACTGATTCGCGGTGGGGAAAAATCCAGCCGTATCCGCTGCCGAAAAGACGGGTGTTCAGGTGCCATTCCATGTGTTCGTACCGGCCGGGTATCTGGTAGTTGATACCCAGGCCTGATTTTACGGACGGGATGCCTAAAAAGCGTCGTACAGGAGAAGTGCTTCCGTCTGCACCGACAAGATGATCGCAGCCTAATCGGACAGTCCGCCCTCTGTCGTCGGTGGCAGTAACAACCCTGTCCTCTATCTTCCTGACATGCCAGCCGGTCCTGATTTGGGCGCCCCTGTCGAGGGTTTTTTTCATCATCCATTGACCGAGATTATGCCGGTTGACCGTGGCTATGACCGGGTTCCCGCTTTTAAAGCAGTATTGCTGGCAGTTTGAAAATATGTACTGTTCATTGAATATGCGTTCTATGAGCCTCTCCGGAATCTGGTGGGCAAAACCGTGCCAGGGTATACCGCCGGCGCACACCTTGGGGCCGATGGATTTTTTTCGTTCAAGCAGCAGGACGCGGGCTCCCGCTTCAGAAAGAATTCCGGCACAGGTCAGCCCTCCAGGACCTCCGCCGATGATGATGATGTCAAAATTTTCCATTTTGCGTAAAGTTGTCAGTCAAAAGTCTAAAATTATCGTAATGGTCGTGGAAAAGCAAGTAACTCCAGGTGATGAGCACGTTAAATTTATGCTAATTTTCAAGTTGCTGATATAGGCTGAGTATTTCCTGTTCATTTCAGATAATC
>JAJRVA010000070.1 GCA_024277485.1 Deltaproteobacteria bacterium
AAACACCCGGAGGCATACTGTCAGCATGTTGAGGATGTTTTTCAAGCGTAACCAAGCAGGCACAATGCTTAACCGCTTCGCAGCAGTTCGCCTGGGAAACATGCGGGTAACCAGTGTGTACCAGGGAAACCACTCCATGGAACATCGGAACGCTCCGCCCTCAACAATCTGCGTGGTCCAGGCTGTATGGATGCGTTACTGCTCTGTCCCGAGAAGTCAACTCTCCTGCCTGTGTGCATTGCAGGCGCGGTTCAGCGCACTCAGCAGGGCCTTGATCGAGGCGACAATAATATCAGTATCAAGCCCGGCCCCCCAGAATTCCCTGTTGTCGCCATCGGTTATCATGATGTAGCTGACCGCCCTGGAGGACGACCCCCTGGTCAAGGCATGTTCATGGTATGCCTGCAGGGTAAAGGTGAGGCCGAGTCCTCCCCGCAGGGCTTCGCAGAATGCATCCAAAGGTCCATTTCCGGAGGCGGCAAGCTTTTCCTCTTTGCCGTCAACAAGGATCAGCGCTTCAACTTCGGCAGTTGACAGGTCCTCTTTCTCATTAATATGGCGTTTGACAACATTGAACCCCTTCAGCCTGTAACAGGGCTCCGCGAGGAGATACTCCTTTTCAAAGACATGATATACAACTTCAGAAGGCAACTCCCCCCCGGACCGGTCCGATACCAGCTGGATAATGGCCCCGAATTCCGGATGCATTTCCCTGGGAAGCTTAAAGCCGAACTCATTTTCCATGATATACGCCACCCCGCCCTTGCCGGACTGACTGTTGATCCGGATAATGGATTCATAGGTCCGGCCGACATCCTTGGGGTCAATGGGCAGATACGGCACAGCCCACTGCCCTTCAGGTTCATTCCCGCAGGCTGCCATGCCCTTGTTGATCGCATCCTGGTGCGACCCTGAAAAGGCCGTGTACACGAGTTCTCCGGCATAGGGGTGCCGGGGATGAACCGGCAGCCTGGTGCACCTCTCGTAGACATCTATCACCCTGTTGATATCGGAAAAATCAAGGCAGGGATCAACACCCTGGGTAAACATGTTCAGGGCGAGAGTCAGGATATCAACATTGCCGGTACGCTCGCCGTTGCCGAAAAGCGTTCCCTCCACCCTGTCGGCGCCGGCCATCAGGGCCAGTTCCGTTGCTGCAACTGCAGAGCCGCGGTCATTATGGGCATGAAGACTTATGAGCGCACAGTCCCGGTCCCGCATATTCCTGATAAACCACTCGATCTGGTCGGCATAGATATTGGGTGTTGCCATCTCAACAGTGGCAGGCAGGTTGATAATAACAGGATGCTGCGGGTCAGGATCCCACTGGGCCATGACCGCCTCGCATATCTCCAGGGCAAAATCCAGTTCCGTGCCGGTGAAACTCTCGGGTGAATACTCATAGCGGATGAGGGTATCTGTCTTTTCCGCCTCCTCCCTGATCAGCCTTGCCCCGCGTACTCCGAGATCAACGATCTCCCGGCGGCCCATTTTGAAAACCACATCCCTCTGCAGGGTTGAGGTGGAATTATACAGGTGCACAACTGCCTGCCTGGCTCCCTGCAGCGACTCAAAGGTTTTTTTGATCAGGGACTCACGGGACTGGGTCAGGGCCTGAATAACAACGTCATCCGGGATAAGGTCCTGTTCGATCAGCATGCGGGTGAAATCATATTCCACCTGGGACGCGGAAGGAAATCCCACCTCGATCTCCTTGAATCCCACATCGACAAGCATCTTGAACATGTCCAGCTTTTCCTCAAGACTCATGGGCTGGATGAGGGCCTGGTTGCCGTCCCGAAGGTCCACACTGCACCAGGCAGGCGCCATGGTTATGGTTTTACCGGGCCACGTTCTGTCCGGGAAATCAACCCGCGGATACGGCCTGTATTTTTTTATTCTGTCGCTGAACATTTTTTACTTACTCCTCTTTCATCTCAAAAAAAAAGCCACGGCTCTAAAAAGAACCATGGCTTTTGGATACGTATTGATCCTGTTCAGTCAGGACAATTTTCCTCCCTGTGCCACAGTTCCGATGGGCAGTCCGGATAGTATCAGAGAGGTCTGGCTGAGAATCAGGTTCAACATGATAAATCTCATTTTCATCAAAAAGGTCTTATTTTCTTCAATAGTATTGCGCATGTTCAGTTTGTCAAGCCAGAAATAAACAAAAAACCGGGTGGTTAAAAAGATTGACAACCGTGCCGCGCACCGATAAGAGATAATCCTCAACAGTAAATATGCAGCCCGGGAAACCGTTATGGCCAGAATAAACCTTCGGGAAATGTCTATCAATCAAAGCGGCATTATTGTCGCGGTTAAGGTCGGTGGCGAACTTGGTCGCCGTATCCGGGAGATGGGTCTTGTTCCTGGAACGGAAATCACCATCAAGCAGCGCGCGCCCCTCAACGATCCCGTTGCTCTCAGGGTTATGGGCGGCACCCTCACCCTGCGCAACAACGAAGCCGATCATATTGAAGTGGAGACAGCATAACCCCCCTCTCTTGCGGGAGATTCCCTGCCTGCCCTGTTTTTTCGTTTCTCCCGACCGGGAGATCACACCTTATCAGCCGCAGGAATCGGCGTCATTGGGATCATAGGTCCAGGCGCCATTCCTGTAGAGATAATCATTCACAAACTGGATGTCCTCTTCTGAAAGGGCGGCCCAGGAACCGTCTCTGGCACACTGGACTCTCCGTTTTGCAAAGACCCTGTTCCATCCCTTGGGCATCTTTGATTCCGAATACAGAAAAGGGGCGCCCTTGTCATTATTTCTCGTGTGGCAGCTCTTGCACACCTCCTGGAATTTCTGTCCACCCCTGCCCCATGGTTCACTTTCCCAGTCAAGCCGGCCCTCTGAAAGAAGGCGGCACATCTGGGTCCGCTCATCAAGGCGTTTTTTCGGCCTTGCCTGCAGCACTGATGCTGTCATCCCCACGGTGATCAGAACAGCCGCCAGAATCAAAATATTCTTTTTCATACCTGCTCCTCGGACAAAATATCGATAATAATTATTCGTACCACATTAAAGAATTTTATGCACTGCTTCTCTGTTTGTCAAAAGCTGATTTCAGGTGTGCGCGGCCAGCAATGCCGGACAGAGGTCTGGCAACGTAATACATGATACCCGGGAAGAGGAGAAGATAAAAAATGACAGCGTTCTCCAGATAGCTCTTTGTTTTGTTCCTCTCAGCAAGCCGACCGACAAGGCAAAAAATCCATCCGGAGAACGCCGGAAGAAAGAGAACTTCTCACCTCTTATCACAGTCTTTCTTTCTTTAAAATATGGCAAGTTGTCGCACTGTCA